>CAJOMI010000176.1 GCA_905235545.1 uncultured Lachnospiraceae bacterium
CCCACAATGTTTTCCTGCAAATATGCATTCAGGTTGGAATTCTTATTGGACACTGCCTGCCATGCTTTTCTCTGTCTGTTCTTGATCCAGATCATGAAAGCAACAAGAACAGGAACACCGCAAAGCACTACAAGAGACATCTGTACATCCACCATAAACATAAAAATAACAATAAACAAAAGGTTGAATGCTTCCAGAACAATATTGATCAGACCGTTGGAAAGCATATCCGATACGGAATTGACATAGTTTACCACACGAATCAGTATCTTACCGTGCGGTCTGTCATCATAATACTGGAAGGACAACCGCTGCAAATGTTCAAAGAGATCCTTGCGAATGTCATAAATAATATTCTGACTGACTTCTATCATGATCCTGCTTCTGATCGTGGTGAATATCATGCTCGCCAAATAAAGACCTACCAGCCCCCCAACCAAAGACATCAATAATCTGATATTCCCGTCAGGGATCGCAATGTCCAATGCCCTCTGTATGATTATGGGAGCAACATACCCAAACGCTCCTCCGAGGCCACTGAGCAAAATGGCCAGGATCATTCGCCGTATATATTTTTTGATGTAGGATGAAGCGCGCAATAAATGTCTGATATTAAAAGGCTCTTCTAATTTTTCATCCTGTTTATAGGTATTTCGTGCCATATTCCCCTCCTATGCGCTAATTCCTTCCTGTAGCTTCACAAGTTCGTAATAATACCCTTTCCTTGCAAGCAACTCTTCATGTGTCCCCTCTTCCGTGATACGACCATCCTGCATGATGAGAATCTTGTCTGCTGTTCTGGTTGTGGAAATGCGCTGTGCAATAATGATTTTCGTACACTCAAAATCCAGTTCTTTAAGGGATTGCTGAATCTGTTTTTCTGTCTCCATATCAACCGCTGAAGTCGTATCATCCAGAATCAGAATCGATGGTCTGATTGCCAAAGCTCTGGCAAGGGAAATCCTCTGTTTCTGACCTCCCGACAGACCGACTCCCCGTTCTCCGACAATGGTGTCATAGCCTTCCGGCATCTTGTCGATAAAGTCGGATGCTGCGGAATATTGGGCATATTTCTCAACCTCTTCCAATTTTATCTTGCTGTCTCCGTATGCAATATTTCCTTCAATGGTGTCCGAATACAAAAGGACATCCTGTGTTGCCAGTCCGATATTTTTTCTCAAATCCTCCAGTTTATAATCCTCAACCGGTGTCCCGTCAATTAAGATCTCGCCCTCAGTGGCCTCATAGAATCTGGGGATCATATGGATCAGAGAACTTTTTCCACATCCGGTCTCTCCCATAATGGCAACAGTCTGACCGGGCATAATGTCAAAAGAAATGTTGTGTAGCACCGGCAGATCTCCGTCATCATACTGAAAGGACACATTCTGAAAAGAGAGTTTTCCCTCAAACCGTTCCGGGTGCGATACGGCGTCCGGCTTATCCTTGATCTTCGGCTCCGAATAATAGATCTCCATCACTTTATCGGCTGCTGCCGAGAAACGCTGAAACTCATTCATGATATTCCCCATCGCACGCATCGGGTTGGAAATCGCCCAGATCAGTCCTGCAAAAGCAACGTATTCTCCCATGGTCATATCACCGCTGATCATAAAAAGGCCTCCCACGGCAAGCAGCACCACCGGCATCAGGTTGGCAATGGTCTCCATATAAGGAAAATATCTAAGCCACACAAAACCTGTTTTTTTATTGGTGTCTCTGTAATCCTGATTCGCCTTATCAAATTTTTCTATCTCATATTCTTCTCTTGCAAATGCCTTCACCACTTTGTTACCGGCAATGTTTTCCTGTGCATAGGTATTCATCTGAGCCAGTTTTTCCCGCAGTTTTGCATGCATGGGAGCCACACTGTTTTTGAACTTAATGATGATCATAAAAACAAATGGCGAGATGACAAGCACGGATAATGCAACCTTCCAATTGGTATACAGAAAAAAGATTGCCGCCGTGAGATACAACGAGAAGGATTCAATCACGATACGGACCACCCATGCCACCATATGACGGATGGCATCCAGATCTCCGGTTACTCTGGTCATCAGATCTCCGGTTCGATAGGTACTGTAAAACGTCATGTCCTGTCTCTGAATTTTGTCGTACAGATAATTTCTGACACGCTGCAACACCTTTTGGGACACATGCTCATAAATCAATAAGTCCACATAGACCACCACCACGCGTAGCAACGTCACTGCGATCATCCCGATGATCAGCTTATAAAACAGGGATGTATTGTTCTTCAGATTATAAGCTGCATTTTCTCCCGTTAAAAAGATATCAACAATCTCTCCCGAAAAATACGGCACCGTAAGTTGCAACACATTATAAAAAATGGTCATAGCCATGGCTGTAATATAAATTCCTCTGCTGCCCTCCATATTTTCCCAAACCCAGGCAAGCTTCGACTTAGGGAATCGTTTCTCCTCTGATTTCATATCTTCTCCTCATTACATTAATCGTTATCCTATCTCTCTACATATAAGTTACGTTACTGTTCAGCCATCATGTCATTAAGTCAAAGAATCGCCAATACACAGTCTCTGGACATGATATATGTTTTACCATGTAGGGCTATCTGCGAACGCCGGCACTTAACGAATAACGACCACAGGAGTTATGAGTTTAGTACCGTTGCGTTCAAGTGCCCGAAATTTGTATACGATACCACACCCGGACCGTCCGGACATTGCCACCGAACTGTAACAAAGTTACTTCCATTTCTGCTAAATCTCTGTTTAGAGTATCAACTTTATTTGAAATGTGCTATAATACAGCTATATAAAAATAGAACAAATCTATCCGAAGGAGGTTTTCGATACATGAGTAATCTGTTTGAATACAGTGATGTATTAAATTCGCCTATAGAAGCATTTTATTGCAAAGAGCCGGAATGCCATCTCCCGATACATGCACATTGGCATTATTTTGTGGAAATACTGTATGTGTATCAGGGCGAGATTACCGTCACCTGCAACGAACACAGTTATCTGCTGACACCCGGCTCTCTCATCCTTTTGCCGCCCCAGGTGATTCATAAAGTCTACTCTTTGAACGACCAAAAGGATGTTAATTATGCCTGTGTGAAGTTTAATATTAACAAGATTCAGCTTGTCGGCAATTACCTGCCAAACTTAAATGTGTTGTTGCGTCAAATCGCACAACTGCAAAATCCGCCTCTTGTTTTTGACGAGGGGACATTGGATCATATTTCCCTTTCCGACTACTTCGAACGGATCATACAGGAAGTCAACAATCGCTGCTATGGATACAATTCGTATGTATATACCATGCTGTCAGAATTGATGGTAAAAATTCTCAGGCACTGGTACTATACCGGACAGTTGATGCAAACAGACAACATAGAGGAACAGAGCGAATATTCCCTGCAGAATATCCTGGTTTATATCGATGAACACTCCAGCGAGAACATTAATATCGAAAAGCTGGCTCATATGTGTAACATGAGCTATTCCTACTTTGCAAAACTTTTTCATAAGCAGTTTGGACAGAGTTGCAAACAGTATATTGAATTTGTACGTTTGAGCAAAGCGGAGAATCTTCTGCTGTTCACGGGACTTGATCTGACGGAAATTGCCGGTGAAACAGGCTTCTCTGATTGCAGTCATCTGATCCGGTGCTTTCGAAAAAAATATAATATTACTCCAAAACAATTTCGGATGCATCACGCAAAAAC
This sequence comes from uncultured Lachnospiraceae bacterium, assembly GCA_905235545.1. Taxonomy (GTDB): domain Bacteria; phylum Bacillota; class Clostridia; order Lachnospirales; family Lachnospiraceae; genus CAG-590. The sequence goes on from CAJOMI010000176.1 coordinate 3,716, forward strand.
AGATTCCTATCGGGGATAGCCCAGCTGACTTTGATTTCTCATAACCCCACCTATGCTTCGCTTAGAGGTGGGGGATTTCTCCGATTGATGGCAAAACTCGAAGTCCGTACTTACCTGCTAATTCCCGTGCTTCCTGTTCCGCATCCCGCAGATTCATCATTTCCACATGGTGACAATCGATTCCCAGCACCACGTCATTGCCTTCCTCTCCCGCAATCTTCCAAAATTCCGGATTGGGATAATGTCTTTTCTCATACACCCCCAGAAGATTAATCTCCAACGGCATCCCCATCTCCTTTGCTACACAGCAGATTTTCCTCATTTGCTCCCGGTATATTTCTCTTTCTCCCGTAAAACAAATCAGATCCGGATGTGCCAGATAAAGAAATCGTCCCGTCCTCATACCCTCACAAACCTGATCCACATATTTTTTCAATATTTCCGTGTCATCGGACGGTACACCACTCCACACACTTTTATCTTCATATTCATTGTCCAGACAATGCTGACCCAGGAGCAGATATTCTATGGGATAATCCTTCAAAAAAGCTATCAATTCGTCAAACAATCGCGGGTAGTACTCTGCCTCCAGACCGATATGAATCTCGATATCCTTCTCGTATTCTTTTTTAAGCATCTGCAGAGTGTCACAATAGTCCTGCAACTGCGCCATATCCATGCGAATCCCGGAACTATACCCCTGTGGAAACGGCATGGGAGAATGATCTGCAAATCCCAGAACTTTGATCCCGCCAAGGATAGCCTCTTCAATGTATTCTCTCTCTGTCCCTGACGCATGCTGACAACGCCACGTGTGCGTATGATAATTTTCCTTCATAATATTTCCTCTACTTCTTTATTTCTACCGACGAATAAACTAAGTGCAAGCCATGCCCCGTAGCCTGCTACGGGGTATTTGACATTAGTTTTACTTTTATTTCAAACACGGAATACGGATTTACCATGATCGTTACACGGTTATTTTCTGTCTCAATCTGCGCATCACGTGCTTTACCAAACAGATTGACAGCCTCTGCATTTTCAACTTCATCATTAAAGGAAAGTTTCACCTGGGATTTCTCTCCGCCAAGTTCATAACCTCTTACCAGCAGATTTCCTTCCTCATCCGTCTCTATTGCGGAAATAAATACATTATCTCCATCTGCCTGAAGGAAACCGTCCTCCATTGGCAAAGTACCTTTATGACAGTTAGATGGCTGATAGAACAATTTATGCTGGAAATCCCACGCCAACTCTTCTGCTCCGGCAGCATTGCCGTCATAGCTTCCCAGCCATAAGGTGATCACATGATTGCCGCGCTCCGGATACGGATCCGGACTTGTGGAACTGTTGATCAGCGTAAGGCCCAAAGCATCCTGATACCCGCGGTATCCATATTTGCAATCGCTTATCAGAACTGCACTCTTTCCTGATGTATTCTTAGCCAGACCGAATCTGAGTCCCGGCACATCATTACTGAGAGGTGCTCTTTTCACGATTCCGGCCGGTACGTCATAATGGAATTCATCCGTCGTATAGGATAACGGTATCTTATATTCCAGTACGGGAATCGTTTCTTTCCCGATCTCGTGCCAATCGATCTTCATTTCCATTCTGAGTGCCCTGGCACCGGCTTCCAACACATAAGTGATCTCTGCCTTCGAATTACGAATTGTATAGGTTGCCTTTACACTGTTTCGCAGTTCACCCGTCGATACCTTCTCCAGACACACGCACTGATCCACAGGCGTACAGGCCAGATGTCTCCCTATATCCCATGCACTGGAGGTGATTGTTTCCGTATCCACAAAGTTAAGTCCGGCTGTCTTCTGATCCCTGATCAATTCCTCTCCCGTCTCTTTATCCGTAAGGGAACGGATGCGCCCGTTACGGGCATCGATCCGGACACGTATGTACTCATTTTCCAATATATAATCATCAAACAAACGCGCCACCTGATTGGTGCTCTCCTGTAAATACACCGGATACTCAAGTAACTCCGACTGTGACAGAACTACCGTGGTATAACCGCATGCCGGTACCGTAACTTCCACAAGCACACGCATATACTTGTGATCCCAATAGGTATTAAGTTCCTCGTCCAAAACCTGATAAGGAACAGGGTTTCCCTCATAATCCTTCACCTGTATACGTCTTATATCACCTGTCCAATCCCAGACCGTGAGTTCCACAACCTCCCACAACCTCTGTCCGCTTTACAGGACGTGTATTAAAGACATGAAAAATACGGGTCTTCCCGCTGCCTCTTTCCGTACTTGGAACTCCAACAAAATTCTCTATTCCATATCCTGCCCCGGCACCCTCAGACTGCGAATAGTATCCGTCAATATCCATCGGAACTGATGACGTGTCAATCTGCATGCTGATCGCACGCATCGCATTTTGGAGCTGCGTATTGGCTACCGCCATAGATGTCTGATATAGTCCCATCGCATGTTCTCTGGTATCCTGTACGCAGGAGCCGGTTATGATATCATGAAAATGTGTAAACAGGACATTTCTCCATGCATCCTTCATCTGCTTACTTGCATACAAATGTCCGGTTCTTGCGAAACTGAAACTGCCAAGTGTCTCCGCATCCAGAAGTGCTGCCTCCAGTCTCTTGTTGCCTCTCTTAATACGACTCTGTGTCGTATAACATCCCGGGGCAAAGAAATTTAGTTCCTGATCAACGACCGGCAGCTTCTCTTTAAGCTTCTCTGCTTCTTTAAAATATTCCCGGATTGTGCCGAATTTCACTTGCGGGTATATCTTCCAATTCATCATATCCAGCGCACGCTCCACATCCCGCCTGGTTGGTCCGCCGCCATGATCTCCAACGCCGTAGATCACAAGTCCCGTCTTCAATCCGCTGCTTCTGTGTGAGATTTCAATAAGACCTGCCCCGATCTGCGGTGTGATCGCTCCGTTATACCAATTGGGCTCCCGGTAAGTGATCACTTCA
>CAJOMI010000177.1 GCA_905235545.1 uncultured Lachnospiraceae bacterium
CATAATATGGAGCAGGTTGCCAGATATACGAACCGATTCTATCATGTGAGCAATGGCAGTGTGCATCTGGACAAGTCCTCCATTTTGTGTGATGAGGTGTTGAAGGAAAAGATGGTGATTTCTAAGCCGAAGCGATACGGAAATGTCCATACCAAGGGTACGGTTCACAATACTTCCCGGCAAGTTGAGACTACCGTAAAAGAGGAACCTTACGATGCATCCTATAAAGGGAAAAGAGTCGGAAAAGATAAGACAGAACCGGATCTGAAAAGGGATTGCTTGAGGAAAGCGAATGCAGAGGGAGAAATGCAGTCGGAAGAAAAACAGCCAAAGGCTCCCGGTAAAGAAGAAAAGGAGGATGCGTCATGCTAGACATATTTCAATATGCATTTATGCAGAGGGCATTTGTTGTAGGAATTCTTCTGGCCATTATCATTCCGCTGATCGGAGTGATCGTTGTGCTGAAACGTCTTTCCATGATAGGAGATGCACTTTCCCATACTTCTTTGGCTGGTGTGGCGCTGGGGATGATTCTGGGGATTCATCCGATTGTCGGCGCTGTAGTGGTCTGTATTGTGGCAGCTTTTAGTATAGAAGCCATCCGGAAGGCACTGCCGAGATACGCTGAGATTTCCATATCCATTATCATGTCGGTTGGAATCGGGCTTGCCAGCATTCTGTCCGGATTTGTGGAAGATAGTGCCGCGTTTAATTCCTTTTTGTTTGGAAGTATCATTGCAATTACAGATACAGAGGTGATTTTGGCCGCTATTGTGACAGTGATCGTGGTCGTAACATTTATTCTGTTATATAAAGAGTTAATGTTTATTACATTTGATGAACAGGGTGCGATCCTGGCGGGAGTACCGGTCAGGAAAATTAATTTTGTGATCACTTTGCTCACTGCGATTACGGTATCAGTTGCGGCAAGAAGTGTAGGTGCTTTGATCGTATCGTCTTTGATGGTGATACCGGTTACCTGTGCGATGCAGGTTGCAAACAGCTACAAGAAGACGGTAATCTATTCTGTATTATTTGCACTTTTGTTTACGATTGTGGGATTGTTTCTGTCCTATTATTTGAATTTGAAACCGGGTGGAACGATTGTACTGACCGGAGTTGCGGTGTTAATTCCGCTGATGATCAAAAAGAAGTAGAGATAGAGAAAGAGGGTACTTCCCGAATGGGAGTACCCTCTTTCTTTATCATATGGTTATCGATATTACTCTTCAGAGATTGCTCCTGCAGGGCAGCTTCCTGCGCAAGAACCGCAAGAAATGCAAGCGTCTGCGTCAATCTCGAACTTGCCATCACCTTCTGAGATAGCACCTACCGGACAAGCACCGGCACATGCACCACAAGATAAACAAGCATCACCAATTACAAATGCCATAATAGTATCCTCCTTTAATGTGTAAAAATAACTTATTGCGAAAAACTCTCAATAAAATTATTATAAATCAAATCAATATAGAAAGCAAGCGTTTTATCATGTATTTGCCTTTGCTTCGTCATCCTGTCTGCGGCGTTTTGCAGCTTTCAGAATGATTTCTCTTGCGTGGATGGCGTCTTCCTTAGGAAGGGCTTCCATACCCTTTAACGGATAATCTATGCCGAGCTTTTCATATTTCACGACGCCCATGCTGTGATACGGAAGACAATCCAAAGCCTTCAAGTGTTTCAGACCACCGATGAAATATCCGAGACGATCCAGATATTCATCCACCAAAGTGATATCTTTGACAATCACGTGGCGAATCCAGATATCCACACCCTGCTCATCCAAAAATCTGGCAAAATCCAATATGTTTTCATTTGGCTGTTTGCAGAGTTTTAAGTGTTCTTCCGCATCAATGTGTTTGATATCCAGCATAACAAGATCCGTCACTTTGGCGAGGCGTTCAAATTTGGCAAGAAGTTCCGGATTCTCTCTGTGGAAAATGACACCGGAAGTGTCCAGACAGGTATGAATCCCTTTTGCCTTTGCTTTTTCAAACAATTCAATCAGAAAATCAATCTGCATCAGCGGTTCGCCACCGGTTGCGGTGATGCCGCCATTTGCGTAGAATGATTTCATGGACTCATATTGTTCTAACAGATCCTCTACGGTATGTTCTTCCCCGCCCTTTGGATCCCAGGTGTCCGGATTGTGACAATAGAGACAACGCATCGGACAGCCCTTGAAGAATACGACAAACCGCATTCCCGGACCGTCGACGGTGCCGCAGGTTTCAATGGAATGAATGTGTCCAATCATATATATTTCCTCCACTATATATATCAAAAGAGGCAAGAGCTTAGAGAAGTCCTGCCTCTTTCGTAAATCACATTTCAACTTGTGTGACGTTATCCATGATACGATAGGAGCAAAGCAACGCTTCGCTACAAATCATTACATAGACTCATGGAATGTTCTTGAGATAACGTCTGCCTGCTGTTCCGGAGTCAACTTGATGAAGTTAACTGCGTATCCGGATACACGGATTGTCAACTGTGGATAATTCTCAGGATGTTTCTGAGCATCTAATAATGTGTCACGATTCAAAACGTTAACATTAAGATGATATCCACCTTCTTCTACATAACCGTCTAACATGTTTACTAAATTATCTACCTGCTGTGTGCTTGCCATAGTAATCTCCTCCTTTTATAATAATATGATTTTATTGGGTTCAGTCTTTGTGTAACTCTTCGTCCATACCTTCCATCAAAGTGGGAACGCTGCATGCGAGATCCCCTTTTGCACAGTCGGTACAACCCATTGTAACTTCTGATTTCTCACCGGCTTCTACCGTGTCGTCAACGGATACATTGACATGACCATGGCCGTTGCCGATCATATTGTCTAACATTGCGACAATGTCATCTACCTGTTTCTCATCTGCCATGTGTACACCTCCATAAATATTTCAGTATACCGAAATTGCTTTCGCAATTCCTAAATCCGATGGGAACCCTGTACCTGGTGGGGTACAGGTTCCATCGTCTGTTTTGCGAATCTTACTTAGACAGGTCGATATCAATATCTCCTGCAAATACCTGATCTTCTTTACCGAGAGCGCCAGGAATGATAGAGAAGGTATTGGAAATACCGTCCTGAGCATCTCTGAATGGAATCTTAGCAACAGATGCCAAAGATGCTACTGCACCGTGAGTATCTCTCTTGTGAAGTGGGTTAGCACCAGGAGCAAATGGCTCACCATGCTTTCTACCACAAGGTGTATCACCTGTGTTCTTACCATAGGTTACGTTAGAAGTAATGGTAAGGATAGACTGAGTAGGCACACCGTTACGATATACATGATGCTTTCTGATCTTGTCCATGAAATATCAGTTGCAATAGTGTCTACACGATCATCGTTGTTACCATATTTAGGGAATTCACCCTCTGTCTCATAGCTTACAACAATACCCTGCTCGTTGCGGATCGGTTTTACCTTAGCATACTTGATTGCTGATAAGGAGTCAGCTACTACGGAAAGACCTGCAATACCGGTTGCAAAGTATCTCTTGACATCTCTGTCATGTAATGCCATCTGGATTCTCTCGTATGCATATTTGTCATGCATGTAGTGGATAATGTTCAATGCGCTTACATATTCGGTAGCTAACCACTCCATCATATCATCGAACTTAGCCATAACATCATCATAGTCAAGTACATCACTCTCAACCGGACGATACTTAGGACCTACCTGTACGCCTGTACACTCATCAACACCACCGTTGATAGCGTAAAGTAAGCACTTAGCAAGGTTTGCACGAGCTCCGAAGAACTGCATCTCTTTACCGATAACCATAGAAGATACGCAACATGCGATACCATAGTCATCACCGTGAAGCGGTCTCATTAAATCGTCGTTCTCATACTGGATAGAAGATGACTTGATTGACATCTTAGCACAGAACTGCTTCCATCCCAAAGGAAGTCTTGTTGACCAGAGAACTGTTAAGTTTGGCTCCGGTGAAGTGCCTAAGTTGTTCAAAGTGTTGAGGTAACGGAATGACATCTTGGAAACCAATGTACGTCCGTCAACACCCATACCACCTAATGACTCGGTTACCCATACCGGATCACCGGCGAAGATTGAGTTGTACTCAGGTGTACGAGCGAATTTCACGCATCTTAACTTCATAACGAAGTGATCAACGAACTCCTGAATCTGCTCCTCTGTGAAAGTTCCGTTTGCCAGGTCTCTCTCAGCATAGATATCAAGGAAAGTAGCTGTACGTCCAAGTGACATAGCAGCACCGTTCTGCTCTTTAACTGCTCCTAAATATCCGAAGTATGTCCACTGAATAGCTTCCTGTACATTGCTTGCCGGCTTAGAAATATCAAATCCGTAAGCTTCAGCCATCTTTGTCAACTCTTTGAGCGCTTTGATCTGCTCTGAAATCTCTTCCTTACCGCGAATTACGTCATCTGTGTAAACAGTACCGAAAGACTCCTTCTGCGCTAACTTGTCAGCGATCAAACGATCGGTACCGTAAAGAGCAACTCTTCTGTAGTCACCGATGATACGTCCACGTCCGTATGCATCCGGAAGACCGGTAATGATGTGGTTGGAACGACATTTTCTGATATCTCCGTCATAAACATCGAATACACCTTCGTTGTGTGTTTTTCTGTGCTTAGAGAAGAAATCAACGATCTCATCATCTACTTTGTAACCATTGTCCTCGCAAGCCTTCATAGCCATACGAAGTCCGCCGTATACGTTCATTCCTCTCTTGAATGGCTTGTCTGTCTGGAAGCCTACGATCGTCTCTTTACTCTTGTCAAGGTATCCAGGACCATGAGAAGTCAATGTGGAAACAACTTTGGTATCCATATCAAGCACACCGCCTGCTTCTCTCTCCTTCTTTGTCAGATCCATAACCTGTGCCCATAATTCCTCTGTGTTCTTGGTAGGTCCTGCCAAGAAAGAATCATCACCTTCATATGGTGTGTAGTTTTTCTGAATAAAGTCACGTACGTCGATGAACTTCTCCCAGTTACCCCCTGTGAAACCATTCCATTCTGATCCCATTGTAAAA
>CAJOMI010000178.1 GCA_905235545.1 uncultured Lachnospiraceae bacterium
AGCTACTTTCTCTGCAAGATCACCTATTTTACTATTCTTCTTTGAATTCATTCCAGTGGCCTCTAGCAGCACATTATATGGATGTCTGTACCTTTTCTTCTCATCTAATTCAAAGAACTTATCATTATTATCCTTAATATACTTTTCGTAGGCCCCTTCTATATGCAACAGTAAAAACACCTCAAAACCAGGATTCGTAATTCCGATAATATTACTCTTCTCGCCTTCTTTGATAAGTTCCTCATATCCCGATACCTTTTCCTCAAATATATCAGCATCGAAAATGACAATCATTTTATCATGTTCCTTATCAAAATCCAGAGACTCATCATCTTTCAGTGTCTCAGCAAATTCTAACAATTGCTTCGGATAAGAAAGATTACTGTGTTCTTCTGTCTTTTCCATTAAGCGAATATCAATCAAAGGATGAATGTTTAAAGTCTTTCTTAAATCAATTAATTTTCTAAAATAAAATGTTTCCGTATTAGCCCCTTCACAGATGAAGAAGTACTTTCTAAATGGCTCTATCTGTTCTTCGTTGTCTGTTGGTCTAACGTTCCAATTTGTATAAGTATGAATCGGCATGGCTACTCCTCCTTTCGGAAGGAAAAATGCTTAAACACAGGAATAGCACCATACCTTCCTTCGAGATAGGCCTTGCTTAATTTCTTGTCATACCTTTCTTTGAATCGATCAAGTGAATAGATTGCACTTGCATTGTTAGCATCTCTTTCTACGAACCATATCTCATCTCTTCTAAAAAGCTCCTGATCCATAATTGTATCTTCATGAGTTGTAAATAAAAGCTGCATGCGCTCTCCTTCATGAGCCTGCATGAATAATTCAAGGAAATGCTCTGTAAGCTTTGGATGCAAGCTTCGCTCTAACTCATCCACAACAAACAATGTATCTTCTCTCTTTGTTAAGAGCATATCTATCAAATCAAACAGACGCTTTGTTCCATCTGATTCTTCTGCAAAGTTAAAATCAAAGATCGATTTACCATGCTTTAATACTAATGTTGTAATCTCCGGCTCTTCATTGCCTTCCATTTTGATATTAAAGAATCCATCCGCAAGTCTCCAAGACATCTGTATTTTAGGCATATTTGTTGCCTGCATCTGTTTCTTTAATGATGCAAATATTCCAGAGAGTACTTCTACAGGAATCATCTTGCTGAGCTCATCCATAGAAATAACACGTGTACTAATCTGGCTTACACCTGTATCAAATGTCTGTATCAATTGACTAATCTTCTCCAATGACTCCTGATTATAATACGCATCCGTATTAGAGATACCCATATTCGGATTCAATATAATAATATTGTTGTTCAGCCAGTTAAACACATCTCTAAAGAATATCAATTTTGATGTTTCTTCGTACTTCTTGCCTCTATTCATTTCAGACAAAAACAACTGACCTTCATGGCCGGCAAAGTCCTCTGCGTATATAGAAAAACGGTTTTCTTCTGCTTTTGTCAGCTTAACTTTCTCGCCTAATGTAGGAGTATTAACGCCTTCTCTTATGAATAGATTATTAGCTGAGCCATCCTGCAATAATTCATATAGCCATTCTTCTGTGATTCTTCTCTCGCTTAACACTGCAGAAAAGCCATATGCATAAAATTTATCTCCTACAGTGAACTGTAACTCAAATACACTTTCTCTGCTTTTGTTCTCCATAGAATTACGACAGAAATCATTTATAGAATTCATTGGAAGTCCATCATTAATAGTTGCTTTAATAAAATCAAAAACTCTAAATAGATTTGACTTACCAGAAGCATTCGCTCCATATACAACAGCATTCTTCAATAAATTGATCTGCTTAATCTTTATTTTATGATCCTTGTTCCCCTGCATCTTGCTAGAGGACACCATAGAAAGTTCTTCACGCTTATCAAATGATTTGAAGTTCTCCACCGATACTTTTACTAACATGGCGCACACCTCCTAATATTAACTGAATTCATTATATTATAATTATATGCAGTTTTCAATATTTATTTCTTTATTTAGAGATTATTTCTCCGAATAATCATGTTCAGTTATCAAAATGTGTATTTTCCATAGAAATTTATCCCTTATTCATACTAACTTGACCATACTAACTAACTTTGACCATTTAAACCTATTTCGGCATTTTCCTATTTTGCCGAATTTCATTTAATTTCTCTGTCACCTTCTCTATCACCCTGTCAGTCAACCTATCGTAAAGCAATATTTTTCAATATATTTTCACTGTTAATACCACTTTCACTATTATGGCGAAACTTAATTTATAAGTGAAAATTAACAATTTTTATTGCAACCACAATTACTACTAACTCCTACTACTAACAAAAGCGGCCAACCCGCAATATCCTAACGAATTAGCCGCTATATATGCAATATTTTGTTCATATGTCATTCCCTAAGTAGTCAATTACTACTAAGGATTTCTCCCAATTTCGTTGACTATTCTGGCTCATCCTCTATGTGCCTTAGCAGTCTAAACCATAGTATTTACAAGACTTTCCGCCATATTATGCCCTATCTTGCCCAAGTTTACAAAGGTATGATTTATAGTAAAACTGGAGTGCCGTGACAGATGAATAGTACTTTTATCATAATTGAAAATCTTTCCACCCATTTATTGTGAAGTACAGTATTTATGATAGGAATAAAGTTGGGAATAAAATTTTCATAAAACAGCTATACCATGATCTTGATCCTACAGTTGGCATCGCCCATTTTAATACTGCTTACCAACTCCACCTGAACTTCCTTATTGAAAATGTTCTCAAACATCCGCTTACTATACCCAAGAGTGCAATAACACCAAGTCTTGCCCATTTGAACTTCTTACTAAAATCTGCAGATTTTGCAAGTGGATACTCTTCTGAAAATTTTTCACCGGCATCCTTCTCACCATGTTTTGCCATACTGTCTAAAAATCGAAGTGCTTGTGGATTATCGTTTTTTGCCATCTGCTTTCTCTCCTTTTACTTTTCATATCTTTTTGATCGGATGCCGGACCACAGTCCTACGCTTCTCCGGTGCAACCTTTCTCGCATCACTCAGGTATATCTCATGATGATATCGCTGATCTGTGATATCCAGCATATAACCCTGTTTTTCCATGTACTGATGCATAGCTTCCACCGTTTCCGGTTCCTCATCATACGCCCCGATGTGCATGCACTGCACACATAAGCCTTCATCATAGGTCATAAATTTCACTTTGGAGAAATTCTGCTTCTTCTTTGCAGTCGCCTCCCTGATAGCCCACTCAAAATCGTCCTTGGTAACAAATTCCGGCAGACGTATAAGCGATATCCACTTATGAGCATAATCAATGCCGGCCACTCCGTTCTGCCACCAGAAGCCCTCCAGCGGTGGAACCACATAATCAAAATATCCGGCAATCTGATGATCGCCCTTCTTACTCATCTTGATCGTAAAAGCAATTCCATACAAAAGCCCGATGGAAGCTTTGTACTCCCCATCTTCTGCATTCGGATCACCCTGCCCCTGAACCGCAATAAAGTTCATCTTCGGAACCGTGACAATCTCTGGGATTGCCTTCGGCAGATAAAATTCCTTGTATTCTTTCTTATAATCAAACGCCATATTCATCACCCTTTCAGTCTTTTTACCCGATCATCTACGGTTTTCAGGAATTCCTCTTCGGACAAGCTCGGATCTCTGGTTCCCAAAATAAGGTCACACGGCAATTTTTCACACTCACCGCAGGTATGAAAACCGTTTTGAAGTCTACAGCAGTAATAAATCGGACATTCCTTCCCCTCCGGCGTATGAAACACCTTTCCACATACCGCATTGCATCCTTTACACAAATCGCCATAGCAGTTGCAAACACTACAGTCTGAACCACAACAGCTGATAAGTTCCAAAGCTATTGCAGCCTCCAAAATTTCTTTCTGTTTCTTTTTACTGAATCCTCCAAGGACAAGCTTGTAGGATTTATCCAACATATCCTTCAAAAGATCATCCGGTACTTCCCCATCTGCCTTTACAGAATTCCAATGAACCTTGTTC
>CAJOMI010000179.1 GCA_905235545.1 uncultured Lachnospiraceae bacterium
CAGGATGACAGCGTGGCTGCAAGGGAGATACAGACCTGGGAGGGCTGGCTCTTCGACCGTTGTTGTATAGGGATCGATCCGTTCCTGCACACAAAATCCTGCAATCTGATGGGTGGCTGTCTGCGCAGCGGGCTCGGTATCATTCCGTATATTCCCGGAAAGGAGTTCGACACCTATACGGCAAAGGACTGCTATCTCAATTTTGACAGTTCGAGCAAGGCGTTGACCGAAGAATTTCTAAAAAATCTTCCGGAGGATTGGAGCAATAATGTCACCGTCAGGGTGAAGGGATATGTTGTCAATAACATTCCGGCAGGTGCAGATGAACTTTTAATCCCTGAAACAGATGAGACGAAGGTGGATCATTACCTTACGGGAATTCACATCACGGAAATCGAGGCTGCCAATATAGACGGTCTTTCCACCAATGTTCTACCGGAACCGAATCTATGCATGTCACAGCAGTAAGGAGCAAATATGGTTGAGATCGATAATCTGAAAAAGAAATACGGTGGAAAAGAAGCGCTTAAGGGAATCAGTTTTACGGCGGATGATGGAGAGATCCTGGGTCTGCTTGGTCCCAATGGAGCCGGGAAGAGCACGACCATGAATATCATAACCGGTTTTATAACGGATTATGAAGGAGAAGTGAGATTGGACGGAATCCGGCTTCACGAGCAGCCGGCAAAGTACAAAAGACAGATCGGGTATCTTCCGGAGATGAATCCGCTTCCATATAACATGACGGTAAGCGAATTTCTGGAGTTCGCAGCGGGACTGAAAGGGATTGAAAAAAGAAAGGTGCCGGAAGAACTTGACCGTGTACTGGAAGCGACAGGACTTACACAGGTGAGAAATCGTCTGATACGGAATCTCTCAAAGGGTTACAAACAGAGAACCGGAATCGCACAGGCATTGGTGGGAAGTCCGAAACTTCTGATACTCGATGAGCCGACGGTGGGACTTGATCCAAAGCAGCTGGCGGATATCCGGAATCTGATCCGAAGTCTTGCAAATGAGCATACGGTGATATTCAGTTCCCATATTCTGACCGAGGTAAATGCGGTTTGCGATAATGTGGTGATCATGAAGCAGGGAACGGTTCTCGCGCACGCTTCACCGGAAGAATTGGCAAGGAAACTCAAACGCTCCGAGACCATTCATATCCGGTTAGAGGATGGAGCGGATGCGGCAGAGTCCATATTTGGCAAAATGAATTTTCTGACGGAATATCAGCGGCTGGAGCAAACGGATGGAGAAAAGGATGAAAGATCCTATGTCCTAAAGACAGAGGATAAAGATGCGTGCAAAAAGATATTTCTTGCATTTGCGGATCGAAGGATCCCGATCCTTTCGATGACACCGGAGGAATTTACATTAGAGGATGCATTTTTGGAACTGATCTCCACATCCGGACAGGAGGAAACATGAATCCAATCTACAAATTTGAATTGCGTACATATCGGAATTCACCCGTTACCTATGTGTTTGCCGGTCTGTTTTTTATGATATGTGCCATTTATTTTTTCATAGATAATATCCGTGGACGGAGCGGCGATATGACATCATTTTATAATTCCATGTCCATCATCCTTCTTTTTATGCTGCCGGTATTTACTGCAAGGACGATATCGGATGACAGAAAGAGCGGGTTTGAAATGCTTTTGATAACCTCTCCGGTTAGTATCCTGCGGATCATTTTGGGAAAGTTTTGGGCGGTCATGAACATCATTCTTGCCATGCTTGCAAGCACCGTTGTGTTTCCGCTGTTCCTGTCGCTGTTTGCGCATTTATCAGTCAGAACACTCTTGATCCGATATGCAGGACTTATCCTGCTTTCCGCATCCATTGTGGCACTCGGAATCTTCATTTCCTCTCTTACGGAGAGCCAGGTTGCGGCCGCCATCATAAGCCTGATCGCATTGTTGATCTTATTTGTGGCAAGACCGATTGGGACGGCGATTGGCGGCAAACCGGCAAAGGTGATAGCGGGATTTTCCGTTTTTTCAAGATTTTCTACCATGAATGAAGGCGTTTTCACAGTGGGTACGGTGGTATATGATATCAGCTTTATCTTTGTGTTTCTCTTTCTGACGATTCAGACCATGGAACTCAGAAGACTGCATGGGGGTGGAAAATGATGAAGAAAATAAATCCGAGAGCAATGGATATTGTGATCACGACCATCTTAACTCTTGCAATCGTGTTCTTTGTAAATGCCTGTGTCAATGTATTTCCGAAGGAACTGGATTTTTCCGAGGGAAATTATTATTCGATAGGGGATACGACAAAGGAGATCCTTGGTTCTCTTGACAGGCGAGTGGAGATCTATGCATTTTTTGATGAGGAAAAAGCAGATGCCGATTATCGGAAGATCGAGGCGCTTTTAAGAAATTATGAGGCGGCGTCCAAAGGGATGCTGACGGTTTCCTATGTGGATCCGGATCGGAATCCCAATCTGTACAACGAGTATGATCCGGAGGGGGTACTGGAACTTTCCAAAGATTCTTTTCTGGTGACAGATGGCGACAAAGCCAGAAAGATCGCTTATGAAGATCTGTTTGAAATGCAGTACGACGAGCGGACCTCGGCATGGTTCCATACCGGAAGCAATGCGGAACAGGCGTTTACGGATGCGGTGAACTATGTGGGAAAGGATGAGAAAAAGGTCATATACTATGTGGAAAACGGTGACGGCTCTTATGCGGATTATCAATTGTTTTGGGACGAGATGAACCGCATGGGATATAAATGCGACTGTGTGAATTTGGACGACGAAGTTCCCGGCAATGCGGCTTTGCTTGTATTCCTCAATATGCAATGCGATCTGACCGACGGGCAGGAGGAACATGTGAGAACATTTCTTGCAGACGGCGGCAGGGCAATGTTTTTTGCCGGCAAAGAACAGGCGGGATATGACAGACTTTCCGGAATCCTGTCGGACTACGGTATCCTTGTGAATGGGGACCGGCTATATGATCCAGCAAAGAGCGGTGATATGGAGGCTGACAGAGCAGGAAGTGATGCGCTTCCGGCAGATGTTTCGGAGACTGGTGATATAGAGACTGACAGAGCAGGAAGTGATGCGCTTCCGGCAGATCGTTTAGAGAGCGGTGATATAGAGACTGACAGCAGACTTCTTGTTTCGGCTATGAGCAGCGCAGTGATTCCCCTTGACACCTACGGAATTCTGCTGACTGACCCTTCCTCCCTCACTCTTTTTGAGGAAAACGGGGTTCATCCGTATCCGATCATTCAGACAGATGATAAGGTGCGTTCGGATCTGCAGACCGGCAGCCGGCGTATTCCGTAGCCGCTGTATCCGAGAAGAATGACTCCAGAGTGGCGGTATTTTCCGGTTCGGATTTTATCAATGACCAGATGAGCGAAGAGGCAGGAGGATATTTCTCCATGGGCTTATATGCAGCGGAGAGTACGGCAGAGTGGCTTGCGTCGACAGAACTTGTGATTGAGACAAAGGAATACAATGCCGGTGAAATTGAGATATCCAATGACAAGATCGGTTATATCGGTATTGTTACGATCGGTATCATTCCCCTCTATATATTTGGCGCTGGATTTGTGATATGGCGAAGAAGGAGATATCTGTAAGGGCGGTATGATCGGTCTGTAAATGCAGGAAAATCAGTCTGCAAATGCAGGGAAATCACTCTGCAAACGGATCGGCGTCTGTACCTGAGAGATTATTGACGGGAGGCTTTTATGAAAAGAAAGAAGATCATTTTACTCAGTGTAATATTGGCCGGAACCATCTTGTGCTATTCGATGTTACTGCGGATGAAAGGAAAACAGGAGGGGGAGCAATATGTAACCGGGTTAAATGCGAATGAAATTGTAAAGATTGAGATTTCCTATCCGGATGGTGAATACCTGGAAGCGGAAAACAGGGATGGCTGGGTTCTGGTAAGTCCGGAGGGACTCCGTTACAGCGAGGAAGGGCGCTTCCTCTGTCCCTTGCAGGGATCACGGCGGATAAGGTCATAGAGGATGCAGATGGAGATTATATTCCGGATACACCGGTTTGTACGATCACGGCGCATACCGCAAAGAAGGAAACCGTGATCGAGATTGGAAATCAGACGACATCCGGTGAAGCCTGCTATTTTCGGGTAAATGGTAAAGTCTATACCATGCGTGCCGGAAAGGCTGAACGGATCATGCTGGATCGCTTCAATGTTCTTGACCCGTATGTGCTTTCCATCGACAATACGTTAAAACTGGATGATGCGGCTGCCAGGAT
>CAJOMI010000180.1 GCA_905235545.1 uncultured Lachnospiraceae bacterium
TGGTGATAACGTAGAGATGACAATCGAGTTGATTCATCCGGTAGCTATGGAGCAGGGTCTTACATTCGCTATCCGTGAGGGTGGTAGAACAGTAGGTTCTGGCCGTGTTGCTTCTATCATTGAGTAATTGATAATCGTTATCATATAATGATGATATTAACCCCAGAGACTAAGGTCTCTGGGGTTTTTACGTAGTTAAAATAATGGCGAATAAAAAGAAAAGGCAATCCGGAAAATGAATTTACGGATTGCTAATGATAACAGTTTGATAACA
The DNA here is from genome assembly GCA_905235545.1 of uncultured Lachnospiraceae bacterium. GTDB lineage: Bacteria > Bacillota > Clostridia > Lachnospirales > Lachnospiraceae > CAG-590. The sequence goes on from CAJOMI010000180.1 coordinate 275, forward strand.
AAATCTATTTCTTTATATGTTTTACGTCAAATCTACTAATTTCACAACGTTGCCATTGGTTCCTTTTTTTACGATTCTATGACACCCTACAGATGTTCCCATAGAACGGAGCTTCCATTCTTCTTGGAGTGTATTTAATTTATCAAGTTCAATTTGTTTCTTTTCATCATTTTCCAAAGAAAGAATATCTAACTTTTCCTTCTCGTATACAGCTTTAAATTCACACCATTTCACGATAGCTTGTTGTAAGGCTTCGTTGTGAAATGTAAAGGCGACTGATTCTTTTTTATCTGTGTTATTCGTCAGAGAAGTAGTGGTAAGTGAGAGATCAACTGCATCATCAATTGCAAATAATAAGGATAGTACATCTCCCACGGTTTCAATGTTAAAGTCAAGAAATACACTGACGTTTAATCCAAGCGCTGAGGCTATCTTTTCTAATTGATCTGGTTTTGGATTCCGAAGCCCTAGCTCATATTTTCTGATTGTGCCTACATTAATACCGGAAGCCTCGGCTAATTGTACCTGATTCATGCCTTTGAATTCACGATAAGCACGTATTTTTTTTCCTACCATACTGATATCTCCAATCTTAAATATATGACTGTTTAGAATATAGAAAATGTGGTGAGAGTAGATTTTTAGTAAGATTCTAAACAGTAAATGATATGTGAATTAATTATATCACAAAAGTGAATGGCGTGAAATAACTATTTAAAATTTAAAATTCGGAAATTATGAAAATATATGACAATAAAATTCGCTAAAGGATATTGACAAATTCACAAATGTGAATTATATTATAGAACATAACAAAATTCACATTTGTGAATGGAATAAGGAGGGAGAGTATGAAACAAAAGTATATGATGGATGTTCAGGATGTTATGAATGAACTGGGAGTATCCCGTAGTAAAGCATATCAAATTCTTAGAGAATTGAATCAATCGCTTGAAGCAGACGGATACAAAGTATTACCAGGTAAGATACCCAGACCATACTGGGAAACAAAGTTTTATGGCTACACACAAATGGCAATGTAGCAGAAAGGAGAGAGTATGTCAGCTTACAAAGACAAAAAGCAGGGAACTTGGTATGTTTCATTTCGATATGTTGATTGGACTGGTGAAAAGAAACAAAAGTTGAAGAGAGGGTTCCGGACAAAAAAGGAAGCTCTGGAATATGAAACAGAGTACAAGCGGAAGGCAAGTGCGGACATGGATATGGAGCTGGGAAGCTTTGTAGAAATTTATTTTGAAGATAAGAAGAACGAATTAAAACCAAATTCTATACGGAATAAAAAGTATATGATTGCTACCCATATCATTCCATATTTTGGAAGTAGGAAGATGAATGATGTTCTGCCAGCGGATATTATTCAATGGCAGAATGCTATTCATGAAAAAAATCTGAGCAATACCTACGAGAGAATGCTTCAGAATCAGATCACCGCTTTATTTAATCATGCTCAAAAGATTTATAATCTGCAGAACAACCCATGCAAAAAGGTAAGGAAAATGGGCAAAACGGATGCAGATAAAATGGAATTTTGGACAAAAGCAGAATATGATCAGTTTATTTCTGTGATTGATCCGGAATCCGATAATTTTCTGATGGCAGAGATACTCTTTTGGACAGGAATGCGTGAGGGAGAGATGTTAGCACTAAATCCGGGGGATATTGATTTATCCTCAAATGTGATTCATATCAGTAAGACATATTATAGAGCTGAAAAGAGGGATATCATTACGACACCGAAGACGGACACTTCAATTCGAAGTATTACGATTCCTGAATTTCTAAAAGAAGAAATCAGGGCATATTTGAACCGGTGTTATGCCTTACCTGACGATGAGAGATTATTTCCAATCGTTGCAAGGACTTTGCAAAAGAGGATGACAGCGTTTATGGAAAAGGCTGGAGTGAAGAAAATACGAATTCACGATTTTCGTCACTCGCACGTGGCTTATCTGATAAATCAGGGGGTACAGCCATTGATTATTAAAGAACGCTTAGGTCATAAGGATATTAAGATTACACTGAATACTTATGGACATTTATATCCAAGTCAGCAGAAGGAAGTTGCTGATCTGCTTGATACAAAGCGGAATGAAAAAAGCCCTGACAGCGGCAACTGTTAAGGCTTAAGATAACCGGATAAAACTCTGTTATCACTTGATCTCAACCAAAGTATAGCAGATGTTTTATCCATTACCAATTACCAATTGTAGGAAAGGGTGAGAGAATGGAAGAACAGAAGACAGAACTAAAAATGATAAAGATGTCAGAAGTACAATCGCAGGAGATAGAATGGATTTGGTATCCGTTTATACCTTATGGAAAATTAACAATCGTACAAGGCGATCCCGGGGATGGTAAAACCACGTTGATACTGAATATCGCTGCGTGTTTATCAAAAGGAATAGGCTTAGATAGTGGTATGAAACTGGAAGCACCAATCAATATCATCTATCAGACAGCAGAAGATGGACTTGCAGATACAGTAAAACCAAGATTGGAAGCAGCAGGGGCAGATTGTGAGAGGGTACTGGTCATTGATGAAAGTGATAAGGCACTTTCAATGTCGGATGAACGACTGGAGGAAGCAATAATAAAGACAGGCGCAAAGGTGATGATTCTGGATCCAATACAAGCGTATCTGGGAGGAGGAATTGACATGAATCGTGCAAATGAAGCAAGAGATATGACAAAGAGGTTAAGTGCTTTAGCTGAAAAGTATAAATGTGCCATTATATTGATCGGTCATATGAATAAGGCATCCGGTAATAAAGCGGCTTATAGAGGTATGGGTTCTATAGATTTCTTTGCGGTAGCAAGAAGCGTATTGCTTGTGGGGAGAGTAGAAGAAGAACCTAATATTAGAGCAGTTGTGCAGATAAAAAATAATCTGGCTGAATTTGGACATCCCAAGGCATTTCAATTATCAGACGGCGGATTTCAATGGATTGGTGATTATGAGATCACTGCGGATGAAGTGCTGGGAGGTATTCCAAAAGCAAATAAATTGGAACAAGCTAAGCGGATACTGAGAGAACTAGCTGAAACTTCCAATGCGGTAAAAAGCAATGAAATTTTTGATATGGCTGAGGAACATGGGATATCAAAAAGAACATTGGAAAATGCTAAGAGGGATTTGGGAATCAAAGCAAAGAAGATCAATCAATCATGGTATTGGGAATTGGATAAAGTAATGTCGAATTGAGAGAAGAACGCAACAATGCAGACTATATAGAATGTGCGGAGATCAATTATGTAAGGTTACAAAGATTATAGACTATGCATTGTTGCGGACATGATAATTGATAAATAGATGAACAAATCAAGTAGAATTTGATGGATATCAATAAATTGTATTCTAGGATAATAACTCCCGGCAGGGCGCAAAACCCGCTTGCGGGTCTGCATTTTTGATAGCAGAGCTGTCAAAAGTGCTTTTGCGTTACTTTTGGAAAAAGTAACAAAAGTA
>CAJOMI010000181.1 GCA_905235545.1 uncultured Lachnospiraceae bacterium
AAAAGACAGATCATCCTCTCTTGTCAGTCTTCGCCCGTCAATGATCTCTTTTGCCAGTTGCTCCATATCCATTTTACACATTTCCTTTCTCTATTTCCTGATTTTTCACAAGTCATAGTATAGGATATTCTCAACCCATTGTCAACTCAAAATTATTATATAGGTTAACAATCAAAGTGAACGAGTTACAGTTCACTCGGTGGCATGCGCCTGAACCAATGTCATTTACTTAAGAATTTGCCAATACACAGTTGCCGGATATGCTATATGTTTTACCATGTAGGGATATTTGAAAACGTCGGTTCTTAATGAGCCGTCCGAGGGACGGCGAATTTAGCACCGCTACGTTTGCAACGAAGCGAAAGCGTGCCCGTAATGGAAAACATATAGCATATCCGGCAACGTCCGGCTTAAGTAAATGACATTGCGTCTGAACAGTAACTTCAAAAATCCAACTGCAGCTGTTTGAAATATCTTTCTCGTGACCGCTAATTTCACATTGTCATTTTAATTTAATCTTTTTGACTTTTGACCATGAAGAATACAATTTCTTTCCGGATGATTTCTTATACGTCCGAATTCGGATATAATAAGTTTTCCCTTTCTTGAGTTTGCTTATTTTCTTCTTTTGGGTGCTTTTTTTGCCAATGTTGACCTTCTTGACATTCTTCTTGAACTTCGAATCTGTTGCATATTGAATCTCATAACCGGAAATATTTGATATCTTTTCCCATGTTACCGTAACAGATGTGCCCTTCTTTGCAGTCTTAAGAATCCTGGTTGCTGTTACTTTTGATTGGGAAGTAACGGTAAGCTTGAATTTTTTGCAATTCGATTTCCAAGTCGGATAATATATCTTAATTGTAGTGGTACCTTCCCCGACTGCAACAATCTTTCCATCGGAGATCTTGCATACTGAGGGATTCGATGATTCCACCACAACACCCGAATTTTTCAAATCCATATTATTCCATTTGACCGTTGGAGACAACGTCTCCCCTACTTTCAGTTCCTGTTTTGCCAGACTGAATTTTGCCTTGTAATAGTTTGAATGCTTCGCCACGGAGACGGTTCTGGTTTTATCTTTATCCTTATACTTTGACGCAACTGCCGAATTCTTCTTATCATATCCAAAACACTGCACCCAATAATATGTGCCATTAAATTTTACACACCCGATGCCGATCGATTTATAGTCTCTGAGAATATTATCCTTATGCCCCGGTGAATTTATCCACGCATTCATAACAGAAGCAGCAGAAGTATGTCCCCATGCAATGTTTTCGCCGTATATTCTTGAATTAATCGAAAAACAATCCAAAGAACAAGGTCTTTCATGATCCCAATGCAGTACGGTTTCATATGCGCGCTGCATGGCAGTATCAAGTAACTCATCATCCATTACGAGTGCAGATTTCCCGTGCTTTTTTCTCTCCTTATTGACAAGATCCAACACCTTAAATGCTTCCGAATAATATTCTTTGGCATTCACATCAATCTTAACGAAATCGCTAACACTTTCATCTTCCATCGTTGCAGCATCTGTCACATTTTCGCCACACATATCGATCCGTATTGCAGGAGCCGTTTCTGCGGAAACAGTTTTTCCAAAAGATACACAAGACACCAATATGAATATCAGTAATCGCAAATTTCTCATTGTCTTTTGCATACATTTCACTCTCCTTCTTCTTTTTATCCGCTTAATTCAACGAAATGATTTCTCCCAGAGCAAAGGAATAGATGTAAACCTCCGTGACGGGAAGTCCCGTCAACTGCTCCAATGTATCTTTGTAATAAAGCATCTGTGTCCGGTATCGTTTTCCAAGCATCTCCTGCTGCCCCGGTTTCACATAATCCGTTTTATAATCCAGCAGGATCAGATGATCCCCTTCCCGGAAGTATGCATCAATGATTCCCTGCACCACAATCTGATCATTTACCCCCTCCTTTTGGATTGTTTCTTCCTTACTGCCTGCCCGATCCGAATGCAATCGCTTTGCCGGAACTCCGACCACGAATTGCTTCTCTTTAAATAGTATACCATCTTTTGCCGCTTTCTGCATCCTTTTTCCAAGATTTGAACACACAAATGTATAAAGCATATCCGCTGTAATAAATGTTTTCGTCTCCTTCGGAATCCGATCCTCCCGCCACATTTGCTCCAACGCCTGTGCGACATCCTCTTTGGTTTCCACCTTTGTGAAATCGAGAAGTTCCATCGTCTTGTGTACCCAGGTACCTTTTTCGGCGGCATCCATCGGTTTTTCTCCCGACAGGAATTGCGGCAGCGGCGGTTCGTACGCCTGTCCGGAAACGGATGGATGTTCCACCACATCCGACGGTTCATGATCCGTCTCATAGATCCGCTTGATCTCCGTCACCGAGAGTTTGGATTTCTGTTCGGTCATCCACTCGAGCGCATAGTGCCACTTGAGATTGGATTCCATCTGTTCCACATTTGCGGCCGGCATATTCTTCCATTCCTCTAACATCATTTTGCGATCCATCTGTTTTTCGAGATTCGACTGTATATGGTTCACCACAAGATTTTCGAAATCATATACAAAAACCTTCAGACGCATCTCAGGTTCTGTGATCAAAACCGGTTGTTCGTATTCCGCGGAAAGAATGGCGTCTCCGTTTTTGTTCATTCTCTTCCGAACTCCTTTCATCGCCTGTCCGAACGCCTCATTACGGATCAGCGCGGCTGTCATCAGATCCAGATAATTGTTCGCGGTATGTACCACACTGTAAGATAATTTGACCTCTTTCCGGTAAGCTGCTTCTTCATATCGTTTTATGAGTGCCGGTATATCCGGTGTCACTCCGGTCAGGATCAGTTTTTCCTTTGCCCTCGTCAGACCGACATAGAACACGCGGAGCTCCTCCGAAATACTCTCCGTTATCATCAATCCGGCGATTGCCTTTTTGGAAAAGGTATCATTGCCATATCGCTTTTCGGGATTGACATATCGTGCTCCCAGATAATAATCCGGATGTACGATAAGCGGCGTCTTCGTGTCCATATAGTTGAAGTTCTTTCCGATTCCGGACAAAAATACAACCGGAAATTCCAATCCCTTACTCTTGTGGATACTCATAATGCGAACCACATTCTCACTGCTCTCCGGAGACGGATCACCGCCAAGTCCGATGGAGTGTGTGAGCAGGCGGTCCACATACCGCAGATAATCAAACAAACTCCGATACGGACCGTCTTCAAACCGCTTCGTTTCACTCAGAAAAAGATCCAGATTCCGCACTCTCAGTCT
>CAJOMI010000182.1 GCA_905235545.1 uncultured Lachnospiraceae bacterium
AAGTTTAAATATATGTGTGCAAGTGAGCAAAAAGAGACTTCTCTGATGATAGGATTGGTATCGGGACAGGAATCTTCATTGACGGAAAGAAGAGAAGTACTGGAAAAACTTGTGAGTGGGAAACATGTTTCCGGCAAGCGGGATCTGATCGGAATACCGGAATATCATACAACGGTGATCCGTCAGGATTCTCCGTATTATGGTGGAGAGATAAGTATTGTACTCGCTAATAAAAACGTAAATTACCAACTATACAAAATGTTATTTATTTTTGTTTGGATATTTTTAAATATAAACATTGTAATAACGGTTATTTTGACAGGATTGCGGGCTTTGATCCTTCATAAAAAAAAGAGATGAGGATGCATTACCTTAATTAATTGAAAGTTTTTAGTTGAATTGTGAGTTATTCTTGACTAACTCAATAAAAATAGACTATAGTAAAATTTGGATTAATGGTTGAGTTATTCCCTTTGTCAGCAACTGTCGGCAGAGGGTTTTTTCTCGCAAAGATGTACATACAAGGAGGAGAAAACTTATGGGTAAGCTGAATGAAGCAGCTGTGGAACAGATCCGCGGAATCTGTGATCGTTATCGGGAGGAAAGGACGCCTCTTATGATGATCCTCAGTGATATTCAGACGAATACGGGTATATTCCGCTGGAGGTGCAGGAAATCGTTTCAGAGGAGACAGGGATACCGGTGGCAGAGATTTATGGGGTGGTTACATTTTATTCTTTCTTTTCCCTGAAACCAAAGGGGAAATATGTGATCGGATGTTGCCTCGGGACGGCTTGCTATGTCAAAGGAGCACAGCAGGTTATTGATAAGTTCTCTGAACTGTTGGGCATTGGACCGGGTGAGACCACAGAGGATGGATTGTTCACCATCGATGCACTTCGATGTATCGGTGCGTGTGGAATCGCACCTGCGGTAAGCATCAACGGGAAAGTATATCCGAAGATGAGTGTATCACAGGTAGATGAAGTTATTGCACAGTATCTGTTGTTGGAGGAGAAGGAGGTCGCCGGAGCATGATCGAATCAATAGAAATGTTAGAGCAGCGTGCACAGGCATGCACAAGATGTCTGGATGACAAAAAAGCCGGAAATGACGGCAAGAGACACATTGTTCTTTGTGGAGGAACCGGATGCCTGTCGAATCACTCCAAGGAGATCAAGGATAGATTTGAACAATTATTGGCAGAAAAAGGTGTGACATACAAGGCGACTGTCAATCAGGTGGGATGTTTCGGCTTCTGTTCACAGGGTCCCTTTGTCAAAATATATCCGGAGGATACATTGTATCGTCTGGTGACCATAGAGGATGTGGAAGAGATTGTTGATATCATCGGCGGCAAAGTGGTGGAACGTCTGCTCTATGAAGATCCTGTTACCGGGCAGAAGATCACCAAACAGGACGATATCACGTTTTATAAAAAACAGCACAGAATCGCATTACACGGCTGTGGAGTCATTGATCCGGAGGATATCAGCGAAGCACTTGGAATGGGCGCCTTTCAGGGGTTGAAGAGAGCACTTTCCATGAGCAGGCAGGAGGTAATAGATGAGGTGCTCGCGGCCGGTATTCGTGGAAGAGGCGGAGCAGGTTTCCCTACCGGTCGTAAATGGCAGTTCGCGCATGATGTGGAAAGCGACGAGAAATTTGTGGTCTGCAATGGCGACGAGGGAGATCCGGGTGCATTTATGGATCGAAGCATTCTCGAGGGTAATCCTCTGGCCGTGATCGAAGGCATGATGATCGCGGGATATGCGATCGGTGCAAGTGACGGTTATTTCTACGTGAGAGCAGAATATCCGATTGCGGTGAACCGTTTGAAAATCGCCATCAGACAGGCAGAGAGCGAAGGCTTATTGGGAGACAACATTCTGGGAACGGGATTCTCCTTCCGATGTCATCTGCGTCTCGGTGCAGGTGCTTTTGTCTGTGGTGAGGAGACAGCGCTTCTCAATTCGATCGAAGGAAAAAGAGGTATGCCAAGACCGAGGCCACCATTCCCGGCAGTCAAAGGTCTCTGGGGCAAACCGACTATTATCAATAATGTGGAGACCCTTGCATGTGTTCCATACATTTTAAGAGAGGGACAGGAAGCGTTCTCAAGTGTAGGAACGGAGCGCTCTAAGGGTACCAAGGTATTTGCTCTCGGCGGTAAAGTGAACAATGTAGGTCTGGTGGAAGTGCCTATGGGAACCACTTTAAGAGAACTGATCTACGATATCGGCGGTGGTATTCCGGGCGGTAAGAAATTCAAAGCCATTCAGACCGGTGGACCATCCGGCGGATGCCTTACGGAAGAGTTCTTAGACGAACCGATTGATTTTGATAATCTGGTGGCAAAGGGATCCATGATGGGTTCCGGCGGAGCCATTGTCATGGATGAAGATAATTGCATGGTGGATGTGGCGAAGTTCTATATGGAATTTATCTGCGATGAATCCTGCGGTAAATGTTCTCCTTGCCGGATCGGAACCAAGCGTATATTGGAGATCCTGACACGCATTACAGATGGCACAGGTACCATGGAAGATCTGGATGAACTGGAAGTGCTTGGACAGACCATCAAGAAGAATTCCCTTTGTGCTTTGGGACAGACGGCGGCGAATCCGGTAAATTCTACCCTCGCACATTTCCGCGATGAATATCTGGCACATATTGTGGATAAGAAATGTCCGTCCCATGTGTGCAAGAATCTGATGGAATATTACATCGATCCGGACAAGTGTATCGGTTGTGGCCTGTGTGCCAAGGGTTGTCCGGCAGATTGCATCAAACGCACCGAATACATAGCGGAAGGACACAAGCTGGCATCGTTTGAAATTGATCCGACGAAATGTGTAAAATGCGGTTCCTGTATCGGGGCATGCCGCATGAATGCGATCACCAAGCGCTAGGTGACTAAGAGATTGGGAGGAAATGATAATGGCACTAATAAATATTAAAATAGAGGGAATTCCCTATCAGGTTGAGGAAGGACTTACCATTCTGCAGGCAGCCAAGGCTTGCGGTTATGAGATCCCATCGTTATGTACATTTCCAAACGGGGAATGCAATGAGGGTTCATGCAGAGTCTGTCTGGTGGAGGCTACCGGTGCGAGAGGATTGGTGGCAAGTTGTGTATATCCTGTAGCGGAGGGGATGGAGATCAGAATCTCTTCACCTGCGGCAGTGGAAGCAAGAAGAGAAAGTGTGGAATTACTATTATCCAATCACAATAAAAACTGTCAGCAATGTGACAAGAATGGTCAGTGCGAGTTGCTGCATGTGGCAAATCTGACCGGAGCCAGAGATGATGCCTTTGCAGGTGTGCATTCAGAGACACATCTGGACAGGCTGGCACCGGGTCTTGTAAGAGATACCTCGAAGTGTATTCTGTGCGGACGCTGTGTTGCCAGATGTCAGAATGCACACGGCATCGGTATCCTTGGATACGAAAATCGCGGTTTTAATACCTATATTGCACCGGCGGGAGACAGAAGTTTTGCGGAATCTCCATGTATCCAGTGTGGACAGTGTGTGAATGTCTGTCCTACCGGCGCTTTGATGGAGCAATCAGAGATCGATCGCATAGATGAGGCCATGAAAGCCGGAAAACATGTGATCGTGCAGGCTGCCCCGGCAGTGCGTGCCGCATTGGGAGAAGAATTCGGTTATCCGGTTGGTACACCGGTGACCGGTAAAATGATCGCTGCTTTGAGACGTCTTGGCTTTGAGAGAGTTTATGATGTGAATTTCGGAGCGGATCTCACTATTATGGAGGAAGGTACGGAACTGCTTGACCGCATACAAAATGGCGGAGTGCTGCCGATGATCACCTCTTGTTCTCCGGGCTGGGTAAACTATGCCGAATATAATTACGGTGAGCTTTTGCCGCACTTATCAAGCTGTAAATCTCCGCATCAGATGCAGGGAGCGATCATCAAATCCTACTGGGCTGCGGAGCATGGAATCGCACCGGAGGATGTCTTTGTGGTTTCTGTAATGCCTTGTGTGGCAAAAAAATATGAAAAAGAGAGAGAGCAGGAGAAGGTAAACGGTATTCCGGATGTGGATGCCGTGATCACTACCAGAGAGCTGGCGCGGATGATTCGCAGAAGCGGTATCCGGTTCAAAAAACTTCCGGACGAGGAATGGGATCAGGACATCTGTGGAGATTACTCCGGAGCGGGTGTTATCTTCGGTGTTACCGGCGGTGTGATGGAAGCTGCGCTTAGAACGGTACATTACAAATTAACAGGTAAGGAAAAAGAGGAGATCATCTTTGAGGAAGTGCGTGGTCATGAGGCGGGTATCCGTGAGGCATCCATTGACATTGGCGGAATTACGGTGCGCGTTGCGATGGCATCCGGCATGCGTTCGGCGAAGATTTTGTTAGATGAGATCAAAGAAGGTAAGTCGCCTTATCATTTCATTGAGATTATTTATGGGATGTCCGGGCGGATGTATCAACGGAGGCGGTCAGCCTTATGTGAGAAGTTGTTTCCTTCCGGATGAGGATGATGACATCATGGAGACCTACAAAGAGAAGAGAGCAAATGCACTCTACTCTGAGGATGAGCGGCAGGTGATCCGACAGTCTCATAATAATCCGCAGATCATAGAGTTATATGAGAATTTCTTAGGTGAACCGAATTCCCACAAAGCCCATGAATTGCTGCACACATCTTATGCGGCAAGGGAGCGGTTCCCTGAGCGGTAGCAGACATTTTTCCCTTGATATAAGGGGATAGACGTCCGGCTGAATGAAATGACATTGCATAAGGGGACTGTAATGCGTTCATGAAATACAAAATGGTCATGAAAAATGTGATAATCACATAATCATGGCCATTTTTTTTGAAATAATTTGCAAAATAAAGGCAAAAATGGTAGTCTATACAGTGATACAAATTTCAGAGAGAACTTTGTATCTATGGGATGCCATTTGTTCAAATCATTTATTTACAGGAGGGAAAATGACAGAAACCATGAACCCATTTAAGCAGTTATGTGAAGCAGTAAAAGCATTTGGGGATACACCTATTTTTTATAAGCTTCGAAGACAGTCCACAGGAAGTAAAATTTTATATGCCGTAATCGTAAGCTGTATTGCGTGTGCATTTACTTTTTTAGTACAGGGATGGAAAATTAGTGAGAATCGTTCACTTGCGGAATTCATTGATGATATACCGAATTTTATGTACTGTGAAGGACAGATGTTTCTGGATGAAAAGTACGAATTTGCAGTAGAACAGTATTATGTATATGCGGATACGGATGTAGCATCATGGAATGAGCCGGGTGAAGTCGCTGGTGAAGGTGTAGATATTTCGTCTAAATTAGAACAAATATCGAAGAATAATAACATCGATGAGGGATTTTTCATAAGCAAAACCAATTTGATACAGTTTAAAAATTTAAAAAGTTATCCGAGCTACACGAACTTAAAATGGACGGAACTTTTTGGACTCTTTCATATTGATAATCTGTCGAAGGCAGAGGTAAAAGGTGGATATAAGGGTGTTATTTTGAAAGGTTCTTTAATACTCTTTTTATTGGCTATTCCTTTTCGAGGGATCGGATTATTCTTCTATGCGTTGCTTTGGACATTGGTAGCGTTGATCATGAACGCGATTCTGAATTCGGAAGAAAAATTTACCACGTTATACTGGATGTGTTTTTATATTCAAAGTGTGATAATGATACTTGTGGCATTCCTTAAGCTGTTTTTTACAATTAAGACATCTTTACTGCTCGTAGCGTTGCTGGGATGCTATATTATAGTATTTATTCGAATCCTGCAAACCGGTGAGCCGGGAATACCGATTGAGATTCCATCCTATGCAGGCACAACGAGTTCCGTTATCTTGGATGATGATTTTGACCAGTTCATGAATGTATCCGACACATCTGTAGATAATCAGCACGGGCAGGATTTGTATGACAGAACAATTCAGGAAGACCTATTTGCTACGCATGAACAAAATCATCTGTATGATAAGAAGGATGAGCAACCGTTCGGAGAGTATGCGTTTGACCGAACGGAAGAGCGGCAGTTTGGAGAGACAGGGTCCGGTCAGAATACAGATGAAACGCAGGAGCAGTCAAAGACAGGTTTATCTTTGAAATAAGATAAATGATATAGGAAGTCAGTGGACTATACGCTGCCCACAGATGTGCAGCGAATCTATATGTTATATTTACGAAAAGCAAATAAATAGTATTACTGCCACCGGGTAGAGAATGCGAAGCATTCGAGTATGTATCGTTAGGTCTTAGAAGATACATATCGGATGCTTTTTTTACTTTATAGGAAACTTCGTCTCCTATAAAGTAAAACGCTCCGCGGGATGCGCACCTCGCGGAGAAGAAGTTAATTGCTTCGCAATACCGCTCGGAAAGAGTCGCAAGCGACTCTTTGTTCTCCGTTGGGATTCTTTTTTGTAGGAGGAGATTATGAATCCGGTTAAATCAATCGAAAACTTATCGAAGACAGAAAAAACGATATGGCTTATTTCGTTAATAACAATCATTTTTTCGTCTTGCCTATTTGGTGAAATAGAAATGATAACACTGATTGCTTCTGTCATTGGTGCAACAGCGCTTATATTTGTGGGAAAAGGCGATGCAATAGGACAATTGCTGACGGTATTGAGAAGTCCTTACTATGCGCTATGCTATGCAGTAAATGATATTGTTTTGATTGTGCTGTGGGTGTTGGCGACCATCATTGAGATAGGATATTTGCCTATGGTAATTTGTTTTATGATTTTTCTGATAAATGATTTATATGGATTTGCAAATTGGAAAAGAATGAAAACTCGACAGGATAATAAATGGACGGATACCGTCACTATGTGACAAAGTCACGGGGAAAAATAAAAATGGTTATACTCTATATCATCAAGGAAAAATTGATAGGAGGATACGAATATGTCAGCATTAACATTGACAAGAGGAAATTTTCAAGATTTTATGACCTGCTTGCAGATGAGGTGGGTGAATTAAGGGGTTGACAAATAAACAAAATGCTGATATTATCGTATTACGATAAAACATTATCGAAAAAGAAAAATATTTTACTATAATGGAGGTAAGTGTAATTATGAAACAGGATTCGTTGGCAAAATGGTTGAAAGGAATAATTGTAGGGATAGGCATATTCGGCCTGCTTGTTTATTGCGGTATTTTACCTATGATGGCAAGGGATGTTCTTTATGAAGGCTCCGGTGTTGAGCACTATTTCTGGCCATGGATGATATTTTTAT
>CAJOMI010000183.1 GCA_905235545.1 uncultured Lachnospiraceae bacterium
CCTCAACTTCTCTCCTGCTTCTTCTTGAGCAGCTGATTCATATCCAGTTTTTCATTCTGTCCTGTATTCCCGGATGCTTTGTCGCCACGGGTATGCTTTCCGGAAGATTCCGATGACGGATTCGCTATCTTTGATGCCTTTTTTGCCGCCTTCTTTAGAGTGACATCTTTTTCCGGATTCATGCCCGGTTCTCCTCCATTGATATCTGCCTCTCTTTCGCTGTTCGCACCAACCGGTTCTCTTCCCTCCGTTGCCGGATCCGACATTGTTTTGTGATCCACTGCTTTTGTCCGGTCTTTTCTTCGCCCGCCGGCATCTCTTATCTTCTTCACAAAAACTCCGATCGTGTGCTGACCGATCCATGAAAATCCACTTCGAATATATAATGCCAGGTCAACCGAAAATCTGCGGATGATGATATCGACAAGGAACAGGAAGATTGCAAGGATCAAAAGCGGAACCGTAAGGGACATCTTCGTCCGGATCGCCTTTTGATCTTCCCGCCAGATATTATGATCAAAGGTAATCTCCGTTCCTCCTGCCTGCTTTACAAATGTGGCAAAGTCAGCGTCCTGCTTTGCAAACTGATATTCAGCCGAATATTGGTTTGCATAGGCTGTATTATAGTTTTTAAGAATTTCTTCCCCGCTATATTTCCTTACATTGACGCTGTAAACTCCGATTTCATCCATATCCAGATTGGTTTCAAAAGCACCCGGTTTTACCGCATCCAGCAAAACTTCTTTGGTGTTGCCCTCCTCGTCTGTAATGACGGCGGTCACCGTCGTATTTTTGTCATATTCCTTTGTCTCATACGATATAGTCGCTGTATTGCCCTCTTTCTTCACTTCCAGATTGTCCTCTCCAAGTTCCGTGTCGGAGATGACATAGTTGACGATATTCGACCACAGCGCAGGATAATTGTCCCATCCGGCAAAATCCGCCGTCCACTCGTTGTTGCCGTCACTCGTCCACGCCACCGTTCGTCCAAGTCCGCATTGCCATGCGGCAAGGAGCGGATCACCTTCTTCGGATTCCAGGATCACATCCGCCGACTGTTTTGCAGAAGTCGCAACATATCCCAAAAACGAAGGCCATCCCTCTTCGATCACGCCATTCAAAATATCATGACTACCTCCCATGATAGGAACAAAGTCTCCATTGACCAGATAGGATCGGGTTGAAAGATATACTTCCTGTGCAAAAATACGCGGAATGGAATTGTTCACATCCGTATAATAATAGCGTCCGCCGCATCGGTCCGCTAAATCCGACAGTAGCAGTGTGTCCGCTCCCTCTCCCACCGCTACCGTGGAGAGCGTGATCTGTGCATCATTCAACAAATGGATCAGACTTCCGTAATCCCGAAACTCATCCTGTCCATCTGTCAATAACACGATATGCTTTAACTTCGCATCACTTTTTAATGTCTTTTCATACGCCTCCTGAAGTGCAGGATATATACTGGTTCCTCCACCCAATCCGATCGTCCGGATCTGCTCTTTAACGGATTCCATATCCTCTGCTACAGCAAGTGGAACTGTCCAATTGAATCTGTCGTCAAATGCCAATACACCTGCCTCATCCGTATTCCTCAGTTCAGATACTCCGGATATTGCTGCCTGTTTTGCCAGATCCAAAGAGGTCACGGAAGAATTATCACTCGCCACATCCGTCATACTGCCCGACTGGTCGATCACCATTGTCATTGCCATCTTCGGAATTTCTTTTTCTCCCTGAAGATCCATATCGACCGGAAGAATCGCCTCCAGCTCAGTACCTCTGTACCCGCCCAGAGCATAGCTGTTCTCACCGCCAATACAGATATAACCACCTGCATATTCTTTTACATAAGTTTCCAGTGCATCCGCAAACCCGTTTCTCAGATCTTCATAATATACATCTAACGTGATCACTGCTTTGTACCGGTTCAGTTCAGATATGGAAGTCGGTACTCCCACCGGTGTCACTTTATCGTAATCAATGTTCGCCGCCTGTAAAACTTTTTCAAACTCATTGCCCTCTTCCGCTTTTCCCTCAACCAATAAAACCTTTGGTCTGGCTTCAATCTGGGCAAATGTAACATAGGTGTTATTCACGGAAATCGTATCTTTCTCTGCTTCGAGCACCGCCTTATACTGCGCGATGGTTCCCTCCTCACCGACATCCTCAAATACGAACCGGTTATTTCCCTTATTGAGATGAATCTCCTGCTGTCCTTTGAGATTTCTGCCCGCATAGAGAAGAAGCGAAGCCTCCGTCTCTACGTTGGAAGTCACGGAAACCGTTACATTATAGTGATCTCCCACATGAATGACCTTCGGTGCGGTAAGATCATCGATATAGACCTCATGACCGCCTCCGACGCTGTCCTCCATGGTCAGCGCATAAAACTCCACATCATTTTCTTTCAGAGTGGTTGCGGACAAACTCATATTTCCCTCGTTTTCACAGCCGTCCGTAATCAATATGAGTTGCTTGCCGACATCCTCGTCAAACATACCGGTGGCTGCCTGCACAGCTTTTTCAATGTTCGTCGCCGATGTAACCGGAGCCACGGTAAATTCAGAAAATATTTTCTGATCCGTGAGGAACTGTTCCACCGCTGTCTCTTTGCCAAAGGCAACAATTCCATAGCGATTCTTCTGCGGCATATCCCCGATCGTCTTTTGAAGATATTCGCGAATTTCCTCCCGATTAGCCGTCATGCTGTCGGAAAGATCCACCAGAAAGATGGTCTCGCTCATCTTCTGTTTTTTCGGTATCGAAACACCTGCCATGGCAAGAATGATCAGAAAAAGAACCAGAAAACGCACTGCCAGAAACTGTTTCTTTTTGTTGGTGTGCACCTGTCTGACATAGATGATCCACTCTGCCACAAGCAACAGGATTACAGAGAAAAGAATCACATTTCGCAATGATCTGCCACCCGTAAGTATTTCCGTTCCGTCCTTCGCAGAAGTAATTTCCGTTGCCGCGGTTACATCGGACTCCTGTGACACCGGAAAGTTGATGACCTCCGATTCTTCTGCGCCGGAACCCAAAAGTGTCTCTGAAAGTTGTGACATAAAAATCGGAAATTCTGTCTGAAGGGCAAGATCCGTATTGTGAATGTCAAATCCGATTACCGCAATGTTCACGTCTCCCTGTCGGCCATAATACCCTGCCACTTCTCTCCCTGTCCGGTTTTGAGAACCGGAATGCCCCAATCCGGAAGCTCATAGGTGTATGTCTTTGTGACGCCAAACGTAACACCCTCAACATACTGTGTCACATCGCTGTCCGCAAAGGTCAGAAACGTGTTCTCCGCCTCTTTGTCTTTTCTTATGTATTCTCTTTCCGCAATATCTTCGGGCTCGTTGAAGAACAGAAATGCTGCATGTTCCGGAAAATCAACCTGCTTGATCTCCTCCTGAAAAGCAGTGCCGTCAAAGACATACAGGTCATAACGATCCTCTGTCTGATTCAGAACACCACTGTCATCGGATTTGTATACTTCGACGTTTTCATCTAAGGATAAAGCCTTTTCCAAAAATACATTGCCATCGGATAATAACAATATTTTTTTCTCCTGATTTGCGACGACGGACAAGCTTTGCCGGTTATCCGCTGTCAGGCTGTCCTTCGCGGAAAGTTCAGCCGTCAAAATGACCGAACCGTCCGTATTCATTGGCTGTTCGTTGAAATAAACGGTCTCACTGCCCTTTGGCGCAACCGTAACCGGAACGACATCCACGATCCTGTCGTCCGCATAGAGACTGACATCTTGTGAAATTTCTTTATTTCCGTAGTTGGAAACCTTACAGAGTGCCTCCACCTTTCCGTCATCATTCACCGAGTAGTTTACATAATCCAGAGAACAGTTTTCTCCCTCCGAATAGACATTGAAAACAGAAAGTTTAGCATCTTCATTGCCTTTTTTCAACTCTTCT
>CAJOMI010000184.1 GCA_905235545.1 uncultured Lachnospiraceae bacterium
AGACCGGTCAAAGCCTTTCTCAACACCTCTTCATTTGCTCCCAGATCCAGCAGTGCTCCAACTGTCATATCTCCGCTGATACCGGAATAACACTCTAAATATAATTTCTGTCCCATTCTGTCAAATCCCCTTTATTCTGTAATGAACGGTCAACCCAAAGGTTCTCCGAATTTTAATCTCTTATATATATAAACCATCCGTGAATCTCCACTGTCCAGGTTTCTCAATGTCTCCGGTCAGGGTGATATCCCGTCAGCGACGCCATGGCAATCGTTACTGTCCAGGCTCTATGTCATTAAGTAAAAAATCGCCAATACACAGTTGCCGGACCTGATATATGTTTACCATGCAGGGCTATCTGCGAACGCCGGCACTTAACGAAGGACGACTACGAGAGTCCTGAGTTTAGTACCGTTGCGTTTAAAGTTAAGCGAAATGCCTGAGACCTTAGCGAGGTACGAGCTTAGTTCGAAGGTATGCTTTAGCTCGTGCCCGAAATATATATCATGTCCCGCAACGTCCGGCTTAACTTAATGACATTGGTCCATGCTTCCCAATGTCTCCGACCGCCAGCCGGTTGATCTGGGTTGCCATGTAACCGGCGCCGTATCCGTTATCAATGTTTACGACCGATATCCCGTTTGAGCAGGAATTGAGCATCGTAAGAAGCGCCGAAAGTCCGGAAAAGCTTGCCCCATAACCGACCGAAGTCGGCACCGCTATGATCGGCCGGCTGACAAGTCCTCCGAGCACACTTGCAAGCGCTCCTTCCATTCCCGCTACCGCCACAATGCAGTTTGCCTGTCGGATCGTGTCCAGCCTCGCAAACAGTCTGTGCAATCCGCTCACTCCCACATCATATACTCTCTCAACCTGTGTTCCGAAGAATTCCGCAGTCTGTGCCGCCTCTTCCGCCACCGGAATATCTGCCGTCCCCGCACTGCAGACAACAACGGAACCGGTTCTTCTTTTTTCCTTTTCAATCTTCAATATTCCGGATATCGGATCATATTGGATCTCCGGCATCTGTTTCTTCAGATAATCATATTGCTCTGCAGATGCTCTTGTTCCAAAGACCTCGCCCTCTTGTTCATATATCCTCTGAAAGATGGAAAGCAGATGTTCCTGCGTTTTCCCGCTGCAAAATACAACCTCCGCAAATCCCGTCCGGCTTTTCCGGTCGGTATCCAATTTGGCATATCCCATCTCCTCGAACCGATTATGTTCAAGGTACTTCTTTGCTTCCTCCGTTGAAATCAATCCCTTGCTCAAATTTTCAAGAATCTGCTCTGTTGTCATACTCCCACTCCCTATACTCATCTTTTAAGAACACCTCATACGTTCCTGCTTCGGAATGCATTCCGGTTTGTCTGCATCTTCTCCCGATCATCCCTTATTCTATCACGAATCTTCCGGTCGTTCCACATAAAAAACAACCGTTCGTTTCTAAAGAACGACCCGTATTCTTGTCCCCAGCTCTGTTCTTGACAAAATCTCAAAATGTCCGCCATGCATATCCACAATCCACTTGGCGATTGATAAACCCAACCCGGTTCCCGAATAGCTGCGTGCCTCATCCGAACGATAGAAACGGTCAAACATGTGTGCCACATCCGCTTCCGCCATACCGATACCGCTATCCTGAACCTGAATATACGGTCTATCCTCCTCTGTCTCTCCAATTCCCAGGGCAATCTCGTCCCCTTCCTTTGTGTACTTAGCTGCATTGTCGATCAGGATTCTTACCGCCTGCTTTAGCAATGTCAAATCGGCATTCACGATGATGGACTCATCTGCATTGCGGAACCGATAGGGATGCTTCTCGTCGATCATAAAGGACTCCTCATATATTTCCTGCATCATTTCATTTAATGCGATCTGTTCCAATTTCAGTTTCGTTCTGCCGCTGTCTCCACGCGCCAAAAATAATAACTGCTCTACCAGTTTATTCATATGTTCCACTTCATTGGTAATCGCGTGAATCGACTCCTCTAACACCTGCTTGTCCTCACTGCCCCAGCGTTCCAGCATATTCGCATATCCCTGGATCACTGCAATCGGTGTTCGAAGTTCATGGGAGGCATCATTGACAAAGCGCGCCTGTTGCCGGTTTGTCTCTCGCATCCGAATGAGAAGATTGTTCATCGCCGCCTCAATGCCGGCGAGATCGGAATCATTTAACGACAACAGCATTTCTTCTTCCGGCCGGATCCGGTCAATCGCATCCTCCAATTCTTCAAATTTACTGCTGTCATTATAGGTCATGCGGCTTAATTCATCTGCCTGCAGAGCGATTTCGTTGATCGGACTCAGTATTTTTTTTATTTTCCGATTCATGGAATACGTGGCCATAATAATATGGAAGATCAGTTGTAAAATCAACAGTACAACCAGTATACCCAAAATTACGTAACATGCCTTTGACGCATTGACCCGTACCATTTCTTTATCGTCTGCCACAATCCGATAAGTCAGACCGGATAGTCCTGATTGCGAAGAAAAACTTCGATGTCTGCTCCATTCAAAATTCCCAAGATTCTGTATTTCCTGCAAATACGCCCATCCACATGACAAAACCAAAAACAACACAAAATCCGCCTGAATGATCAAACGAAGTTTGCTGCCGGCAAACTGCCACAGCAGTTTTCTGGTTATGGATGAGACACGCTTTGTCTCTGTATTTCGTTTTATCGAATCTTTCATTTTAATATCTCCTATCTAAGGTGATGAAATGCTTTTCATCTTAATCATTATCAGACTTTTCCTCTGAAACAAACCTCTCCCTCATCCAACGAAAATGAATGACAGCCATAGACGTTCTCCCCTACTCCGGCGCCAAGTCTCGCGAGCGAGACTTGAATACACTTTGCATCAGGCCGGATCTTCTGTACGGATCACGTAACCCACACCCCGTACAGTTTGGATCATTTTCACATCAAAAACCTCATCAATTTTACTTCTCAGGTATCTCACATAAACATCGATCACATTGGTTTCCCCGATATACTCATATCCGCATACTTTTTCAAGCAAGGTATCTCTCGACAACACGATGTCCCGATTCTCTAAAAGTGTCTCCAACATGATAAATTCCCGATTCGTCAGCGTAATCTCATGTCCCGCATACTTTACCTCATGCTTTCGAACATCAAGAGTCAGTTCCTTCCATCGGTAGATTCCGTCTTCCTGCACACCCTGATCTTTGTTTGCATCGTCTTCCTTCCATCCATTGTTTGCCGAAATTCTGCCATGCAGTTTTAACGCCACGCGAATACGCGCCAGCAGTTCTTCGATGGCAAACGGTTTCGTAATATAATCCACAGCTCCGGCATCCAATCCGGACACTTTATCCATAACCGCATCTCTCGCTGTCAAAAGGATTACAGGAGTGGGGTGCTCTTTATTCAGTCGCCGCAAGACCTCTAATCCATTCAGACCCGGCAGCATGATATCAAGCAATATCAAATCATACCCATTGTGGATCGCCATATCCAAAGCTGCCCGCCCATCTGTTGCTTTCTCCACCGTATAACCTTCATGGACCAATTCCAGTTCTATAAACCTTGCCAGTTTT
>CAJOMI010000185.1 GCA_905235545.1 uncultured Lachnospiraceae bacterium
GATCATTCCGGTAAAGAGAGCCAGACAACCTTTGACGGTATCGATCGCATCAAATGTGAGTTCCTTGTCTTCCTGCATATCCTTGTTATACGCAAGCGGAATACCTTTCATCGTGGTGAGCATCTGCGTAAGCGCTCCATATACCCGTCCGGTCTTTCCCCTTACCAACTCGGCAATATCCGGATTCTTCTTCTGCGGCATGATGGAACTGCCGGTACTGTAGGCATCATCCAATTCCACAAAACGGTATTCATTCGAATTCCAGATAATGATCTCCTCCGAAAAGCGGCTCAGATGCATCATGATCGTGGAAAGTGCGCTCAGAAGTTCGATCACATAATCCCGATCCGATACCGAATCCATGCTGTTCAGTGTCGGTCCCTTAAATCCCAGAAGTTCCGCCGTCAGATTGCGGTCAAGCGGATAAGTGGTACCCGCCAATGCGCCTGCTCCAAGCGGACAATAGTTCATTCTCTCATAAATATCGGAAAGTCTCTCGTAATCCCGTTTGAACATCTCCATATAGGCGCCAAAATGATGTGCCAATGTGATCGGCTGCGCCTTCTGCAAATGGGTAAAGCCCGGCATGAAGGTGTCGATGTGCTCCTTCATCAGATCCTGTAATGTGAAAAGGAGATCCTTTACCAAACCCTTTAAGTTGATGATCTCTTTTCTGGTGTATAATTTCATATCGAGAGCCACCTGATCATTTCTGGAACGTCCTGTATGGAGCTTCTTACCCGTATCTCCGATCCGATCGATCAGATTCGCCTCCACAAAACTGTGGATATCCTCATATTCCGACGTAATCTCTAACTTACCGCTCTCCACATCGGAAAGGATTCCCTTAAGCCCTTCCAGTATCTGATCCCGTTCTTCCTCTGTCAGTATACCGGAGGCCGCCAGCATTTTCACATGTGCCATGCTGCCCTCTATATCCTCTTTGTAAAACTTCTGATCAAAAGAGATCGACGCATTAAAATTATATACCAACCGGTCTGTTTCCTTTGTAAACCGACCGCCCCAAAGCTGTGCCATGTCTTCATCCTCATTTCTCTTATATTTTTGTAGCAGGATCCTGCCTGCGTTGATTGTTAAAGTCGAATAACTTCAACAGCACTTAGTTCCCTTTTTATTTTACTTTGTATTTTTTCACATTTTTAAATGTAATGTAACTTTTCATCTTCCAGCCATTCCCTAACCACCCGGCAAAGTCACCTTCTGTATCATAAATATATCCATCGATATAGGAAACAGCATGTCTGGTGAATCCATCCGGAGCACCATCTCTTTCCATAGTAAACATAGGTATTTTTATATCCGATCTCATGTGCCATAACGGTAAACATGGCAGCAAAACCGGAACAACTTCCGCTATGTGTGGTCAGCATATTGTAAGCACTTTTTTTCACCCAGTTCTTGTCTTTCACATTTGGATTTTTGGTCTGATAGCTAAGGTTTTTCTTTGAAGTCATATACCGGTATACCGCCTTTAGCTGGGTTTGCTTTGGTGCATTCCGATTCGTAATGGAATCCAACAGAAGAATGGCTTCTTTTTTGAGAGAGGAATCCAGGTTTTGTTTCGCATATCCTTCTTCGGTGAGTATAATTCCATCGACTTTTTTATTCGTGACAGCACTTCGATTAGATCCACCAAAATAATATAGTTTGCCGCGCACAACCTGCCACCCTTTTTGGATCGTTCCACTTGATGTCACATCGAATTTAAGTCCATCTGAAACTAGTATGCGCTGCTTTTTCGAACTGCAAGCCAATTTCCCTTCTGTTCCCTCAAAATAATAATATTGTTTTCCAATCTTTGTAGCGCCGACAGGAAATGTACCATCTTTATACTGATATGCTGTCCTGACACGAACTTTTTTCCCTTTGACCTTTTTGTTTTTATAGAACCATTTGCCGGATTGATTGACATTTCCACTGTTACCCTGAATAGTAAATGACAGAGTCTGGCTGCCGGAATAGTTACCGATCAAGGTAACTATAACATTGTATGTCCCCGGCTTGATTCTTCCCTCATCGTAGGAAACAGTATAATCCACCCCCTCAATCAACACTTTGCCATTTGCATCTGTAACCGTCACAAAAGGAGTTCGAACGATTCCTGTTGTCTTATATGTATACGTGGAGAGAACCGCAAAAACTTCCGACGGATTGGTTTGCTGTGTAATTTCAGGATTATTTGACCTATCTGTCGCTTCAACCTTACAATGAGAAACAGTTAGCAATATAAACGTAAAAAATATAACGAATTTTTTTGGGAGATACTTCATAATAAACAACTCCTACTCAAAGCTTAACAATAATACAAATCTTATTTATCCGTGATCTCCGCGTGCAATTCCTGCAAGGACTTCACATTGCTGTTGCCATGCTCTTTGATGGTCTTGATTCCGCTGATCGTTGCCTTCGCCGCTGCAATGGTCGTCATGTAAGCAACCTTCTTCTTGATGGCTGCCTTACGAAGGTAACTGTCATCGTTTTTGCGATCCTGTCCGATCGGCGTGTTGATGATAAGATCTACCTTACCGTTGGTGATCAGATCGAGCATATTCGGTCTTCCCTCGCGAAGTTTCTTGACCGGTTCTGCTTCAATACCGGCATCATTGATCAACTGACAGGTGTGTTTGGATGCAATGATCTTGAATCCTGCCTCAGAGAATTCTCTTGCGACATCCACAATCTCCGGCTTGTCCTTATCATTGACGGAAATCAGAACCGTACCGGAAAGAGGCAGTCTCGTCTGTGTTGCCTCCTGTGCCTTGTAGAAAGCTTCACCCCAATACTTAGAAAGTCCCAGCACCTCACCGGTAGAACGCATCTCCGGTCCCAATACCGGATCTACTTCCTGAAACATATTGAATGGGAATACCGATTCTTTCACTCCGTAATATGGAATATTCTGTTCCTTCAGTTCCGGTACCGGTGAAGGTCTTCCTGTCAGCTCGGCCGTTACAATATCGATTGCCAGCGGTACCATACGAATGTTACATACCTTTGAGACAAGCGGTACGGTTCTCGATGCTCTCGGATTTGCCTCCAACACATAAACCTTGCCATTCTCGATGGCATACTGCATATTCATAAGACCTTTTACATGCATCTCCTCTGCGATGCGTCTTGTATATTCTTTGATCGTTGCCACATTCTCCTCAGAGATAAACTTGGAAGGAACGATACATGCAGAGTCACCGGAATGAACACCTGCAAGCTCAATGTGTTCCATCACGGCCGGTACAAATGCGTGTGTTCCGTCGCTGATCGCATCTGCCTCACACTCTGTCGCATGTCCTAAGAAGCGGTCGATCAGGATTGGACGATCCGGTGTCACGCCAACGGCTGCTTCCATATATCCAACCATACTGTCCGCATCGTATACGACTTCCATTCCGCGTCCGCCAAGCACATACGAAGGACGTACCATGACCGGATAACCGATCTCTTCTGCAATGGAAAGTGCCTCCTCTACATTGACCGCCATTCCGGATTCCGGCATTGGGATCTCCAGCTTATCCATCATTGCACGGAACTGGTCTCTGTCCTCGGCAAGATCAATGACTGCCGGTGATGTTCCAAGAATCTTCACTCCGTTCTTCTCCAACTCAGATGCAAGATTGAGCGGTGTCTGACCACCAAACTGTGCGATCACGCCCACCGGTTTCTCTTTCTTATATATGCTCAATACATCCTCTAAAGTCAACGGCTCAAAATATAATTTATCGGAAGTGTCATAATCCGTCGATACCGTCTCCGGATTACAGTTGACAATAATGGTCTCAAATCCTAACTTCTTGAGGGCAAGAGCGGCATGTACACAACAGTAGTCAAACTCAATGCCCTGTCCGATCCGGTTCGGTCCGCCGCCTAAGATCATTACCTTCGGCTTGTCATTGCTTACCGGATTCTTGTCCTCGGCATTGTAGGTCGAATAATAATATGCGCTGTCCTGTGTGCCGCTGACGTGAACGCCTTCCCACGCCTCTTCCACACCGAGTGCGATTCTCTTCTCACGGATCTCCGCCTCTGTCACATCTAAGATCTGGCTTAAATATTTGTCAGAGAAGCCGTCTTTCTTTGCCTGAATCAGCGCATCATCCGAAGGCAGGCTGCCCTTTGACGCGATCAATGCCTCCTCTTCCTCTACCAGTTCTTTCATCTGCTCCAGGAAATAATGTTTGATCTTGGTAAGTTCATAGATCTCATCCGGTGTTGCTCCCTTTCTGAGTGCCTCATAGATGATAAAGTAGCGCTCGCTGGTCGGATGAATCAGCATTTGCAGAAGTTCTTCCTTCGACTTCGTTTCAAAATCCTTTGC
>CAJOMI010000186.1 GCA_905235545.1 uncultured Lachnospiraceae bacterium
TGGAGGAGTTTTTGATCAACTTTGACAACACGGTGATCGTGGTATCCCATGACCGTTATTTCCTCAATAAAGTATGTACCCACATTGCAGATATCGACTATGGCAAGATTCAGCTATACGCAGGTAACTATGACTTCTGGTATGAGTCCAGCCAGTTGATGATCAAACAGATGAAAGAGGCAAACAAGAAGAAGGAAGAGAAGATCAAAGAGCTTCAGGAATTTATTCAGCGTTTCTCTGCGAATGCTTCCAAATCAAAGCAGGCGACCTCCAGAAAACGTGCGCTGGAGAAGATCGAGTTGGATGAGATGCGTCCGTCCAGCCGTAAATATCCGTATATTGATTTCCGCCCGAATCGTGAGATCGGAAATGAGGTACTGACGGTAGAAGGTCTTACCAAGACCGTGGATGGCGAGAAGATATTGGATAACATTTCCTTCACCATCGGAAGAGAGGATAAGGTGGCATTTGTCGGCCCGAATACCCTTGCAACCACAATGTTATTCAAGATTCTGGTCGGAGAAGAGGAACCGGATGCGGGTACGTTTAAATGGGGTGTCACCACTTCACAGGGTTATTTCCCGAAAGATAACACCAAGGAGTTTGATAATGACCTGACGATCGTGGATTGGCTGACGCAGTTTTCGGAGGAGAAGGATCCGACTTATGTCAGAGGCTTCCTCGGAAGAATGCTGTTTGCCGGAGATGACGGCGTAAAGAAGGTCAAAGTATTATCCGGAGGGGAGAAGGTGAGATGTCTTCTTTCCAAAATGATGATCATGGGCTCCAATGTTTTGGTACTCGATGAGCCGACCAACCACCTGGATATGGAATCGATTACGGCCCTCAACAACGGATTGATCAAATTCCCGGGTGTGGTCTTGTTCTCCTCCCAGGATCATCAGTTCATCCAGACGACAGCAAACCGTATCATGGAGATTACGGCGACGGGACTGATCGACAAGATGACGACTTATGATGAGTATCTGGAAAATGACGAGCTTGCAAGAAAGCGCCAGATCATGAATGTAGATAGTTCAGAGGATTGAAGATAGCAAATTTATAAGGGAGTATCACAGTGAAAAAGATAAGAAATTGTATCGTTTGCGCTGCATTGCTTGCAATGGTGTTATCACTTGCGGCATGTGGTGGTAAAAAGAATGACAAGGAAGAAATTGAAAAGACGGAAGCTGCATCGGAACAGGAAATAAGCAGCGAGGATGGCGGAGAAGAAGCGGATGGTGAAACGGAAGAGAATGACGTTGAAGAAATTAATAATCCGTCCGAAGAAACCGGTATGCCGTCTGAGGAAGGTGATATCCTGTATGTGTATTCATGGAATGATCAGTTTGAGGATAAGCTGCAATATTTCAGGGAGAAGTATCCGCAGTATGCAGACCGGATTGAATATGTGAATTTGGATGAGGATTCCGGTGCCTACAATATAGATTTGGAGACACTTCTTCAGGGTAAGTATGAAGAGACAGAGAAATATCCGTCTATCATTGCATTGGATAACAGTAGCGTACTTGATTATGTACAGTCGGACTACACACTGCCGATGTCAGAGCTTGGAATCAGCGAGGAGGATACGAAAAATATGTATCCGTATACGTTGGACTATGTGACATACGAGGATGAGGTAAAGGCATTGACCTGGCAGGCGACACCGGGTGTCGTTTGTTATCGGACGGATATCGCTGAGCTGGTGTTTGGATCCGGAAAGCCGGAGGTCGTTCAGGAAGCAATTGCAGATTGGGACAGCTTTTTAGCTACGGCAGAGAGGATGAAGGAATTTGGATACAAGATGGTTTCCGGTCCGGATGATATCAAATATGCTTTTTATGATGCGAAGGAAGAGCCTTGGGTTACCGATGAACATCTTAATATTGACGAGTCGGTCTATCGTTATCTGACGGTTGCAAAACGCCTGAAGGATGAAGAATATACCGGCGAGACTACAATCGAGAGCGAGGAGTGGTTTGCCAATGTCGATAAAGATGTGTTCTGTTACTTTGGGAATCCGCAGTTCTTTTATTGGACGCTGAATCCGGAAGCGCATGCAGGAGACTACAACATTTGTGAGGGACCGGCGCCGTATCACTGGGGTGGAACTTATCTGACAGTGGGAAGAGAATGTCCGGATAAAAGTTTGGCTGCACTGTTTCTTAAGACAATCTGTTGCGATACGGAAGTTATGGAGAAAATAGAAGAAGATACCTTCGATTTTGTAAACAATAAAGAAGCGGTTGCCCATCTGATCGCAGCAGATATAGGGATTTCGGAAATATGCGGAGATTTTAATCCGTTGCCAACCTTTGACGCGGTTGCAGGGAAGGTCGATGTGAGCAAGTCGACAATCTATGATGCAAAGTTCAACGGCTATGTGGATAATGTTCTTCCTCAGTTTTTGGAGGGAGATGCCGAGGACAAGCGCGAAGCAGTGGAACGGGTCAAGGATCAGGTGTCAGATGCGTATAATTATATAAAGATTGACTAGTGCAACGTATCGCAAATAACTACACCAAATCACTTGCCTTCTTTCCGGATTGCACACGTCAAACAGCTTCAGAGTAGCATTAGAAAATATAGGATGAAAGAAAAGCCATATCCCTGCTTGTGTATAAGTGGGGATATGGCTTTTCTTATATCGTATCTAATCAGCCATGCTTCATAGATACGCGACAGGTATGGTGCTTACACACATTCCGGTATGCCTGTCGTATCGTAATATATACATTTTTGTATGCATCTCGCAGTAAATGCGAAATGCTGTCTAAACAGTTACCTATATCTTATGAATGGATACAGTACAAAATGATACCGATGGATTATTTCGCACTTTGCGCAGATATCACAGGTACATATCCGCTAACTTCCGGAATACCGGAATGGAGCGTTCCACCTTCTCGGTCGGAATACAGTAGCTGATCCGGAAATGTCCGGTCACGCCGAAAGAGTTACTTGGAACCAGGAGAAGATCCAGTTCTTTTGCCTTGTTGGAGAAGGCTACGGCGTCTTCTTCCAAAGCTTTCGGGAACATGTAGAAGGTTCCGCCCGGTTCCACAATCTCAAATCCCATATTGGTCAGTTCCTTGTATAAGATGTTCTTGTTCGTCTCATAGACGGAAAGATCTGCGGTATCATAGAGGAGCCTTTGTCACGGCAAGCTGGATGATACTCGGTGGACAGTTGTGTCCGGTTCCACGGGAAATCTGTCCAAACATGTCCACTAACAGTGCAGAATCCTCACAGGCCGGATTCACCGCGATGTATCCGATTCGCTCGCCCGGAAGGGATAAGGATTTGCTGAAAGAGTAACAGGTAAGTGTATTCTTATAATGGGCTGCCACAAACGGAGCGTCCACACCCTGAAATACGATCTCACGGTACGGCTCGTCGGAAATGATATAGATCGGATGACCGTATTCTTTTTCTTTTTCCGTGAGGATGGCAGCGAGCTTGTCAATCGTCTCTGTGGAGTATACGATGCCGGACGGATTGTTCGGTGTGTTGATCAGCACAGCCATTACCTTCTCATTCAATAATTCCAGAAAGGCATCAAAATTGATCTGGAAGGTGGAAATGTCCGCCGGAACAACCTTGAGTACCGCACCGGTTGCGGAAATATATGGGTTGTATTCCGGGAAGAAAGGAGCGAATGTCAAAATCTCGTCTCCCGGTACGGTGACAGCTCTTGCAGCGTGTGCGATGGCGCCGGCTGCACCGCTCACCATAAAGATATCCTTTTTCTCGTATGGCATACCAAACCGGTCATTTAGGGAAGTGGCAACGGCTTCTCTTACGGAGTCGATTCCAAGACTCGGAGAATATCCGTGTAAGGCGACAGGATCTTCTTCCTGCAAAAGACGGATCATCTCATCGGTGAAGGATCTCGGTGCCGGTACGGAAGGATTTCCCAGACTGTAATCAAATACATTTTCATAGCCGATTTCTTTGGCACGTTCGCTTCCGTAGGCGAACAATTCACGGATGACGGACTTTTGTCCGCACATGTCGATAAAATTCTGGTTTAACATAATAGACCTCTTTTCGTAAATAGACTGTGAATCAATGTCGTTAAGTTAAGCCGGACGTTGCCGGACATGATATATGTTTTCCATTTCGGGCACGCTTTCGCTTAACTTTAAACGCAACGGTACTAAACTCAGGGCTCCTGTAGTCGCGCCGGCGTTCGCAGATAGCCCTACATGGTAAAACATATATCATGTCCGGCAACTGTGTATTGGCGATTCTTTAACTTAAAGACATTGGACTGTGAATAGTAACAGTATAACATGTTTTGGAAATAGATACAAACAAAAAAGATGATTGCAATCCGTTTCGGAATAAGATACAATGTTACTATTATAGGTGATTGCGAAACTCCGATTTATAGTTTTTAAGGAGTTTCGCAATTACCTATGTTACGGTAGGTCTTGCAGGAGCGGGACCGGAACAGAAGTAAGGTGGAGATAAAATGAGCGAGAACAGAACGATTTTATGTGCATCGTCAAAATACGAAGAGAAATATTATCTGAACCCGGAATTTGATGGACTTCCGGATTCAATCAAGGATGAACTTCAGGCAATGTGTGTGTTGTTTACCGAGGATATCGGCGGTATTTTGACAATGGAATATGATGAAGAGGCTAATCTGCAGTTTGTCACTATGGCAGATCAGGGAGACCTCTTATATGATGATATCGGATGTGCTTTGAAGATCAAACAGCTGCAGCGGACAAAACAGGAATTGCTGGAAAGTCTGGAGTTATATTACAGGGTATTCTTTTTGGGAGAGCCGCTGGATGCAGAGTGATACAGAAAATGGAGGATGGGTACGATTATGTTACTGGCAATGGATATTGGCAATACCAATATAACGATTGGATTATTTAATGGCGATGAGATAGAGGGAACCTTTCGCATGACAACAAAGATACCGAGAACCTCGGATGAGTACGGCATTTTCTTTGGCAATCTTTTGGAGAGCAAAGGATTTCAAAAAAATGAGGTGGATGCTGCGATCATAGCATCCGTTGTGCCGGATGTGAATCACCACATTATCAATGGTCTCATCAAGTATTTTAATGTGAATCCGATTTTGGTGGGACCGGGCATCAAGACCGGCATCAAGATTGCGATTCCGAATCCGAAGGAAGTCGGAGCAGACCGCATTGTGGATGCGGTGGCAGCGTATGAAATCTATGGCGGACCGGTGCTGGTCATTGATTACGGCAC
>CAJOMI010000187.1 GCA_905235545.1 uncultured Lachnospiraceae bacterium
CGGAGCATTGTGACAGATGAAACAGAGTCTGTTACAATGCTCCGAATTTTCATCTGATATATTCGAAATTCCGGTGCGTCAGTTGACATCATTTCTTTCCTCATGTATAATGAAGAAACGAGTGCAGACGTGTGAATCTGCATAATTTATAAGGATGGAAGGGCGAGTCTTATGGCAGAGAAAAAGAATCTTTTAACAGACAAGGGTCTTAGAAAATTAGAGGATGAATTACAGGAATTACGTGTTGTCAAACGTAAAGAAGTTGCACAGAAGATCAAAGAAGCAAGAGAACAGGGCGACTTATCCGAGAACGCAGAGTACGATGCAGCAAAGGACGAGCAGAAAGATATCGAAGCAAGAATCGAGGAATTGGAAGCAATCCTCAAGAACGTGGAAGTCGTATACACCGATGAGGTTGACAAAGAAAAAGTAAATGTAGGATGTGTTGTCACTGTGCGCAATACCGCAACCGGTGATGTACAGATCTTCAAATTGGTAGGTTCTACCGAGGCAGATATCCTAAACAACAAGATTTCCAACGAGTCACCGGTCGGTGCTGCTCTTATGGGAAGCAAGGTTGGGGAAACCGTTACTGTGGAAGCTCCGAGTGGAGAATCTTATTTCGAGATCATGGATATCAATCTGGATGAGGAATAATCTCTATTTCCGACAGGCAATCAGTATACAATATGAACGAAAGTGAGTGAATAAAGTGGCAGAGAATAAAGGAAACCAGCAGGGTGGCACGCAGGATCTGAACCAGCTTTTAAAAGTTCGCCGCGAGAAGTTAAGCGAGCTGCAGGAGAACGGAATGGATCCGTTTCAGATCACAAAGTACGACGTGACCGCCAAGGCAGGTGAGATCAAAGAAAAGTTTGAAGAATATGAGGGAAAGGAAGTCAGCATTGCAGGACGTATGATGCAAAAGCGTGTCATGGGCAAGGCTTCCTTCGGAAATGTACAGGATTTATCCGGTAATATCCAGATCTATGTATCCCGCGACGCATTGGGTGAGGATGCTTACAAACTGTTCAAACGTATGGATATCGGTGATATCGTAGGTGTGGAGGGAAATGTATTCATGACCCAGAAGGGTGAGAAGTCCATCCACGCAACCAAAGTGACTCTCCTATCCAAGAGTCTTCAGGTGTTGCCTGAAAAATTCCATGGTCTGACCAATACCGATACCCGTTATCGTCAGCGCTACGTGGATCTCATCATGAACCCGGAGGTAAAGGACACCTTCGTAAAACGTTCCAAGATCATCAGCACGATCCGCAAATATCTGGACAGTCAGGGATTCATGGAGGTTGAGACTCCGATGCTGGTAGCCAATGCCGGCGGTGCCGCTGCCCGCCCGTTTGAGACTCATTTCAACGCATTGGATGAGGATTTCAAACTCCGCATCTCTTTGGAATTATACCTGAAACGACTGATCGTGGGCGGTATGGAGCGCGTTTACGAGATTGGACGTGTATTCCGCAACGAGGGACTGGACACCCGTCACAACCCGGAATTTACCCTGATGGAATTATATCAGGCATATACCGATTATAACGGAATGATGGATCTGACCGAGAACCTGTACCGCTATGTTGCACAGGAAGTGCTTGGTACCACCACAATCACTTACAACGGAATTGAGATGGATCTCGGAAAGCCATTTGAACGGATCACAATGGTGGATGCGGTAAAGAAATATTCCGGTGTTGATTTCAACGAGATTCATACTCTGGAAGAGGCCAGAGCGATCGCCAAAGAAAAGGGCGTCGAATTCGAAGAACGTCACAAGAAAGGTGATATTCTTAACCTGTTCTTTGAAACATTTGTGGAGGAGCATCTGATCCAGCCGACCTTCGTCATGGATCACCCGATTGAAATTTCTCCTCTTACCAAGAAGAAACCGGACAATCCGGAATATGTAGAGCGTTTTGAGTTCTTTATGAACGGCTGGGAGATGGCAAACGCATACTCCGAGCTCAACGATCCGATCGATCAGAGAGAACGTTTCAAGGCACAGGAGGAACAGCTCGCACAGGGTGATGAAGAAGCCAACACCACAGATGAGGATTTCCTCAACGCATTGGAGATTGGTATGCCGCCAACCGGCGGTATCGGATTCGGTATCGACAGAATGTGTATGCTGCTCACCGATTCGGCTGCGATCCGTGATGTACTGCTCTTCCCGACGATGAAAACTCAGAAGGACTGAAACACTGTAAAATCAAGGTTTGCGAACCATATAAAACTGGATTTGTAGCAAATTTGTAGCAAATATTCAATCAAATACAAGCTAATACAGTCGAATATAAAGAATTATTCAATAAGAAATATCGTTTTTTAGTCGGAAATATTTATTATATATTCCGAAAAAAATTAAAGCGAGTACGGGTTTATATAATTCCTTAGAATAGGAAAAGAACTCATACTCGCTTTTTTGATTAAGAGAGCTTTTCCTATGAGGACAGTATTTAGGAAAGGCTCTCTTTTTAGTTATGATCTTGTCATTGTGATGTATTGCTCAAAAATAGAAGACACAGTATCTATTGGCAGCAGGTGGAAGCATTTCTTGCAGAAGGCAATACCAATAAAGTCATGGTGAAAAGCTCCGGTTCTACAGTACATAACCTTACGTTCAAAGACTATATCAATAAGGGCACACTTGCTGAAGAACAGGAAAAGATTCTGACGGAACTTATGGATTCCGACCTTTGGGACACATACTCTACCGATTCCGCAGGACTTTCCGTGGCAGAACTTGCCATGACAAAGGTCGGCTGTCATTACAGTCAGGAGAGGCGTTATGAGGAAGGATACTATGATTGCAGTTCCTTAGTCCAGAGATTATATAAAGAGGTGGGGATCGAACTTCCGGCGGTGGCATCTACTCAGGGCAAATATTGTTACGAGAATGCAATGCTGGTCAATAAGAAAGACTTAAAGCCGGGCGACCTTATCTTTTATTCGCATGAAGAAAACGGAGAGTTCCGCAATATCTCCCATGTGGCAATCTATGTGGGAGACGGTATGATGGTTCATGTAGCCAATTCGGAAAGGGGTGTTGTGTATGATCCACTGCGAGACAGCAATGTGGTCTTCTATGCAAGACCATATCAATGATTCTGTTCATAAGAAATTTTT
>CAJOMI010000188.1 GCA_905235545.1 uncultured Lachnospiraceae bacterium
TTGCACTCCGTCTCCGGCGTAGTGGTACTAAATTCGTGTTACACACTCATTAAGTACCAACGCCTGCGCCAGGGTCTGCTTATGGAATCTATATTATATGCACAATGGATTCAAGTATAATACGGAGTTTCGCAATTACCTAAAGATAAAACCTGAATGAAAGGAAAGCGGAAATGAGTATATCGCAGGAAAATGCGCCGATCTATGAGGCGCTTATGGAATTTGAGAAAAAGCGTATTGTTCCTTTCGATGTACCGGGACACAAAAGGGGAAGAGGAAATCCTGAACTGGCTGAACTTTTGGGAGAAAGATGTGTCCGTATGGATGTGAATTCCATGAAACCGTTGGATAATCTGTGTCATCCGGTATCGGTGATCCGGGATGCGGAAGAACTGGCGGCGGAGGCATTTGGAGCAAATCATGCGTTTTTGATGGTGGGGGGAACCACGTCAGCCGTACAGGCAATGATACTTTCCGCGGTAAAACGGGGCGACAAGATCATACTGCCGAGAAATGTTCACCGGAGTGTGATGGGGGCATTGGTGCTTTGCGGAGCGATACCGGTATATGTTGATCCCGCCTGCGATGACAGATTGGGAATTCCTCTGGGCATGCAGGTATCGGATGTGGAGGTAGCGATTCAGGCCAATCCGGACGCAAAAGCGGTTTTGGTCAATAATCCGACTTATTATGGAATTTGTTCGAATTTAAGGGCGATTGTGAAACTGGCGCATGAACATGACATGCTGTGTCTTGCGGATGAAGCACACGGCACCCACTTTTATTTTGGGGAGAATCTTCCGGTATCGGCGATGGCAGCGGGAGCAGATATCGCTGCAGTTTCGATGCACAAGTCCGGGGGAAGTCTGACACAGAGTTCCATGTTGCTTGTGGGAAACGGCGTATCGGAGGGATATGTCAGACAGATTATCAACCTGACCCAGACGACCAGCGGTTCTTATCTGTTGATGGCCAGTCTTGATATTTCCAGAAGAAATCTTGCACTTCGCGGAAAGGAATCCTTTGCAGAGGTAGTGCGTCTGGCAGAGTACGCCCGGAAAGAAATCAATGATATAGGGGGATACTATGCGTATTCCAAAGAACTGATCAATCGAGATAGCGTGTATGATTTTGATGTGACGAAATTAGCGGTCAACACATTGGATATCGGACTTGCGGGAATTGAGGTATATGATCTGTTGCGGGATGAATATGAGATACAGGTGGAATTCGGCGATCTTGGAAATCTGCTGGCATATCTTTCCATCGGAGACCGACCGAGAGAGATTGAGCGTCTGGTTTCCGCATTGGCAGAGGTAAAACGAAGATTTGGAAGGAACGACCGAAACGGTCTGATGCGACAGGAATATATTGAACCTGAGGTGGCAGTGTCCCCACAGGAAGCATTTTATGCGGACAAGGAATCTTTGCCAATTGGAGAGACCTGCGGAAGAATATGCAGTGAGTTTGTGATGTGTTATCCACCGGGGATACCAATCCTTGCACCGGGTGAGAGAATCACAAGGGAGATACTGGATTATATCAAGTATGCCAAGGAAAAAGGTTGCAGCATGACAGGACCGGAGGATGCAGACATTAACCGGTTAAATGTACTAAAAAATGGATGCGTTAATTAATAATATATCATAAATGGTGTTGGCAGACATGGCCGGGGAGGAAATGAAGTTTGATTAAAATAGAAGTATTGAGGAAATACTTTACAGAGGATAATGTATTTGCAACAGCGCATGCGTCCGAACGATTTCGCCAAAGAGGTATTAGGATGAAAGATATCCGCTGTGCGGTTACTAATGGAGAGATTATTGAACAATATCCGGATGATTATCCATTTCCAAGTTGCCTTATTTTGGGGTATGATGAGGGAAAAAATGTGATTCATGTTTGTATGAGTGACGAGGGGGAAAGTAGTAGAATTATTACAGCATACTATCCGGATATTAATAAATGGAGTGAAGATTTTAAGACAAGAAAGGAGATTGCAAAATGAGATGCTTGGCTTGTAAATCAAATGCAATGGAAAATAGTACGAATACGTATTTTGCTCAATTGAATAACTGCTATGTGATAATTGAAAATGTTCCATGTGTGAAATGCAGTCAATGCGGAGAAGTTGTGTATTCTGCTAATACTCTTGAAAAAATTGATGATATTCTCGATAAAATAGAGACAATAGCAAGTAAGATATTTATTTTGGATTATAAGCAGGCTGCGTGATAGAAGGGAACTCTATGATTAATCGTGTACAACGAATAAGAATGCGATAAAGGGAGATAGCAGGTATGGAATTTTGGTTTTCAGAACAGCACACACCGAATGTGAAGTTGTCTATTCGGGTAGATCATCAGCTGTATAGTGGAAAGAGTGAATTTCAGAGAATCGATGTGTTTGAATCGGTGGAATTTGGAAGATTTCTCACATTGGATGGCTATATGATGATGACGGAAAAGGATGAGTTTATCTATCATGAGATGATCACACATGTTCCGATGGCTGTACACCCGGATGTGAAAAAGATATTGGTGATCGGGGCGGGAGACGGCGGTGTGATCAGAGAACTGGTACGATATCCGGATATTCAGGAGATTGACATGGTTGAGATCGATGAACAGGTCGTGGAAGTGTGCAAACAATATCTTCCCAAGACGGCATCGGGTTTTGAGGATGAACGGGTGAAGATCTACTATCAGGATGGACTGAAATTTGTGCGGGCGAAAGAGAATGAATATGATCTGATCATAGTGGACTCTACGGATCCGTTTGGACCGGGAGAGGGCTTGTTCACCAGAGAATTTTACGGCAACTGTTATAAGGCTTTGAAGGAGGACGGGATTCTTGTGAACCAGCATGAGAGTCCGTTTTATACGGGGGATGCGGCGGCTTGTCAGAGAGCCCATCGCAACATAGTGGAATCGTTTCCAATCAGCAAGGTGTATCAGGCACATATTCCTACGTATCCGTCGGGACATTGGCTGTTCGGATTTGCCTCAAAGAAGTATCATCCGCTTAGAGACCTGGATGAGAAAAGATGGAATGCGCGCGGATTAAAGTGTCGGTATTATACCACGATGTTACATAAAGGTGCATTTTATATTCCGGCGTATGTGGAAGAATTGCTGA
>CAJOMI010000189.1 GCA_905235545.1 uncultured Lachnospiraceae bacterium
GGAAAGAAACGGTTGAATTGGGGAAGGCAGTATTCTTAGCTAATATTCTTGGTTTGGATATTGAAATTATTTCCAGATGATCATAAAAAGCGGAAAGGATAATGAAATGGATAAGCTGTTTGTTTATATTGAACATGGTGGTACTTTTGTCAAAGCGGGTGAACTGACAAGGGAAGATGGCAGAGTTACATACAGGTATTTGCCGGAATTTCTTGAATGGGAAGATCGATTTCCGATTTCAGTGAATCTGCCACTTAGTGATAAGAGTTTTGATGAGAATAAAACGGCTATATTTTTTGGTGGACTCTTGCCGGAAGGTTTTACAAGAAAATCCGTTGCAGGAAATATAAGAGTCGATGAAAATGATTATTTTTCCATATTAAAGGCGTTGGGATGTGAATGCCTTGGCGCAATCTGTATTGTTGATTCAGAGGATAATATTCCAAACCCGGAGTATGTAAAAATTCAGAACGGGGAAATTGCGTCTTTAGCCAGTGAAGGGGCAAGTGAAGCTGCATCGGTTATGGTTAAAACACATGTTTCCCTTACCGGAGCCAGTGGAAAGGTTGGTCTCTATTATAATGATAAAAGTGGAGATTGGTATCTTCCGAATGGTACAGCCCCCAGTACGCATATTGTCAAGCAGAGTCATGTTCGCTTGAAAAGGATTGTTGTAAATGAACAATTGTCACTGCTTACAGCAAAGAAACTGGGAATTGATGTACCGGAGAGCTTTATTATTAATCTCGGTAGTGGGGACGACTCAGAGATATTATATGCTACCAAACGATATGACAGAGTGATTCCTTCAGATTATAGAGTGTTGGGTGAATCCGGTGTCTATACTCCCAGAATAATAAATGGACAGGAAGCCCCATATAGACTTCATCAAGAGGATTTTGCCATGGCGATGGGGATTCAATCAAAAGATAAATATGAAATAAGGGGTGAAGAATATCTGCTGCATGCATTTGATCTGGTACGCAATTATGCAGCACAGCCGATTAAAGATACAACAAAGTTATGGGATTATTATTTGTTTCATTACTTTATAGGGAACACAGATTGCCATATAAAGAATTTGTCATTTCTTTATTCCGGAAACTTCAAACAGAGAAAATTAGCACCGCTTTATGATACCATAAGCACAGTTATATACGAGAGCAGTACAAGAGAAATGTCTGTTAGCATAGATGGAAAATATAATATTGATGAAATTAATCGAGTTTCATTTAAAAATATGGCAGCTAAATTGCATCTCGGACAAAAGTGGGCGATGGAAGCATATGATAATATGGCAGACAATTTTGAAAATGCGATAAAGGAAGCGAGTTATGAATTAAAAGAACAGGGGTTAAATGATGCAAACGAAATGAAAGATAAGATATTAACGGAAAGAAAAATATGGTGAGCATAAAGGATATTAAGATAATTCCGGGAGTGGAGGAAGTTGCAATTGTGGATTTTGTCACAGTCTGGATATTTTGAGAAAAGATGTATAAAAGAGATGTGAGAAACTAATCATATGACGAAATCCAAAGAATCTGTTTGCAATTAAGGATTTATTTGAATTGTTGAGTGAGAAACAAGGAGAGCAGACGATATTAAGGATAAAGAATTATCTTTAGGTTGTGATAGCTGTAGGGCAAGGAGTAATCGTCGAATCAGAAATTCATAAGATCACTCAGTTCCACAAGCATAATGCTGTCATCGGAATTTGCCTCAGTTATTACAGCGTCGGTAAATCCTGATTTGGAAAAAAGAACATAATAAGTGCATTTTCTGTTTTTACTGTATATGTCGGCTTTAATTTTAAGTTCACGAAGAACGGAAAGGTCAAGTTTCTCATTTCTCCATTTGCATTCACCGAAAATATAATCCTTTCCATCGTTTGCAATCAAATCGATTTCTTCCTGACCGTGAGTAGCAGGGTTAGTTCCCCACCATCTTCCGATAGTGGTAAAGAGTATCGGGAGTTCTCCCTTTGCGTTTTTGATACTAAGATAGTCGGTACAGATTTTCTCGAAAACAAGTCCCATATAGCTGTTATAATCAGGTTCAATACGTTTAGTCCATACGGCTTGTTGTGCGCCTGTTTCAATAAGCGTTCTGTTTGCAAAGACATAGCGATACCAGAATCGGAACATAAAATCGGAAATGCCATAAATGGTTTTTCGGGAGGAGTCCTTTTCACCAAACGGAGTTTCCTTGTGCAGTATGCCTAGTTCGCATAAAGTCTTGATATATTTCAGGCATTTTGCAGAGTCTTCACCAATCTTTGTAGAAATCTCATTTGCTTTCGTATGTCCGTTTGCGATAGCTTCAATAATTGCACTGTAAACTCCCGGTTCCTGTACTTCCTGACGAAGAAGTAGTAGTGCTTCTTCATAAAGATACGAAGTCGTTTTAAGATACGCTCTTTTGATATTTTCCTCAAAGCTTTCTTTTGAATTTATCTGCTGTAAATATAAAGGAGTGCCGCCGAATGCACCATATAACTCAAGTTTTTGAGTATCAGAGAAGCCATCTAAGAAAATGGAACTGGTCTGATAGTTAAAGGGTTTCATATGAAGCTGTGCGGTTCTTCTTCCGAACAGGGGACTCTTTGAACCGAGGACTTCCTTTTCCATAAATCCCATATAGCTTCCGCAGAGTATCATAAAAAGATTTCCTTTTGTAAGCTTATGGTCAATTAAATGCTGAAGTTCTGAAAGCAGGGGCTTGTTCTTTTTAACAAGATAGGGAAACTCATCGATTACAAGCACAAGCTTTTTACCCTTCTGACGTTCATCAATATATGACAATGCGTTAGTCCAAGATGAAAATGGCTCCAAATTGTTTTCACCATAAAAGCTAAAGACACGTAATGAAAATTTTTCGAGATTAAGCTTGTTGTTGCTCTGCTCGGCGGAATAGAAAATAGTCTCTTTGTCTTTGCAGAATTCGTTGAGTAGAGTTGTCTTACCAACACGTCTGCGACCATACAGAACGAAAAGCTGAAACTTATCCTGTGAATAAAGTTCGTTTAAATCTGCAAGTTCGTTTTCTCTGCCGATGAAGGTTTCG
Source organism: uncultured Lachnospiraceae bacterium (assembly GCA_905235545.1). Lineage (GTDB taxonomy): Bacteria > Bacillota > Clostridia > Lachnospirales > Lachnospiraceae > CAG-590. Next base: position 3,067 of record CAJOMI010000189.1, read on the forward strand.
TGCATGGTATCATCTCCTTTAAATGAAATAAAAGTAATTTACTTTAAAGTTAATTATAGAATTTTT
>CAJOMI010000190.1 GCA_905235545.1 uncultured Lachnospiraceae bacterium
AATTTAAATGATGCCGATTACAAACTGAAATATACAGCTTATGCGGCGCTCATGAACAAAACGGCAGTTTGTCAGGGATATGCACTATTGTTTTACCGCCTGGCACTGGAGAGTGGAATTGATGCAAGATTGATTGCAGGCACGGGTTACACGGGAAGTGGAGGGGGAGCGCACGGATGGAATATTGTAAGGCTGGGTGGCAAATATTATGATCTGGATGCAACCTGGGATACTTCATATTATGGTCATGGGAAATATGCATATTTTTTGAAATGTGAATCGGAGTTTGGACAGGATCATAGCAGATCAACGGATTATACAACAGGTGACTTTAACGATGCGTATCCGATGGGGGAGACCGATTACGACCCGAACAAAGAACCGGAGGTGGATTGGTCGCTGAGCAGTGATGGTGTACTGACGGTTGACTGTTATGATGAAATGCCGGATTACAGCGATGCGACAAAACAACCGTGGTACAGTGAAAGGGATTCCATCAAGAAGGTTACAATCGGAGATGAAATGATCTCGATCGGAGATCATGCATTTGAGGGATGCACTGCACTGACAGAGGTTTCATTTGGTAAAAATGTAAAACGAATCGGTGCCAATGCTATTAACGGCTGTAGCAATCTCAAACAGGTATCGACTGGGAACAGTGTAGTATCGATTGGAACGAATGCCTTTGCATTTTCCGGTATAGAGGAGATTGCAATTTCGGACAATGTGGAGCAGATTGCAGACAGGGCATTTGGAGACTGTACCGAGTTGATCAGAGTCACCGATGGAAAAGGAAATTATTATTATATCAAGGATCTGCAGAAAAGATTTTCCAATCTCAGCAAGGCGTTTGAAGGAACCACATGGGTGGAAAACAGAGGCCTTTGGGAGGACAAAGCGGTTAGTTGGACATTGAATCAGGAAGGAACATTGACAATTCGTGGAGAGGGCGATATGTCCGATTATAAAGCAATTGGCGCACCTTGGTATTCGAAGAGAAAAAAGATAAAAAAGGTGGTCTTGGAGGGTAATATTACCGGTATCGGCGGATATGCTTTTGAAAAGTGCAGTGCATTAACGGAGGTCACGATTCCGGATACCGTAACATATATTGGCAAACATGCATTTGATCAGTGTACATTGTTATCGAATGTTTTACTTCCGAATTCCGTTGTGAAGCTGGACGATTATGCTTATACCGATTCCGGATTGGAACATATTGTGCATAAAGACGGAACACAATATAGAAAAAGAGAGTTGGATCAGATCTGTCAGGACGTTTTCATATCTTTGGCAGATACACCTTGGCTGACCGGTTATAAATCCCATACTCATATACAGGATGAACCGGTAAATGAGAATATAGGTGAGGCAACCTGTGTCGATAAAGGATATTATGACGTAATTATTTACTGTTCTGTGTACGGAGAAGAACTGAGTCGTGAGAGGCATGAGATCCCGGCAACGGGTAACCATACGGCGGGTAAGCCGAAGGAAGAAAACCGGGTAGAAGCGACCTGCGTTGATACGGGTTCATATGAAGAAGTAGTATATTGTGATGTGTGTGAAGAAGAACTGAGTCGTGAGAGACGTGAGATACCGGCAACGGGTAACCACACGGCGGGCAGCGTGAAGGAAGAAAACCGGGTAGAGGCGGTTGGAGAGATACCCGGTTCTTACGAAGAAGTGGTGTACTGCGTTGTCTGTGGAGAGGAACTGAGTCGGATGAAGAAGGAAATTCCGGTAAAGAATATACCTGATGTTGCTCCGGAAAAAGATACGATCCTGTCGCCTAATGCTGTGTCTGGTGGAATCTACAAGGTGACAGAACAAGGGACTGCGGTTGCCTATATGGCACCGAACGATAAAAAACAGTCAACGGTTAAAATCCCGGCAACTGTGACGATCGATCATATTACCTATAAGGTAACAGCGGTTTCCGATAATGCTTTTAAGAATAACAAGTCCGTCAAAAAAGTAACGATAGGAAGCAATGTCACTACGATAGGGAAAAATGCGTTCAGTGGATGCAGTAAACTGCAGACGGTTACCATTGGCAAAAAAGTGACGACGATAGGAGAGAAAGCATTTTATAAAAATACATCTCTAAAGAAGATTGTGATTCCGGCAAACGTGAAGAAAATCGAAGCGAAGGCATTCTATGGAAGTAAAAAATTACAGACCGTCACGATCAAAACCAGTAAATTGACTGCGAAAAAGGTGGGTTCACAAGCGTTTAAAGGTATTAACAAAAAGGCGAGCGTTAAGGTTCCGAAGAAGCAAAAGAAGGCATATACGGCTTGGCTGAGAAAGAGAGGAATCGCAAAAACGGCAAAGATAAAATAAAGAACTGACATTTTGCGAAAAACAGACAGTAAAGATAACATAAAGAACCGGCATTTTACAAAAAAACAGACGGAGATGATAGTCGACGTGATAATATGAGCAAAGCGAGGCTGTGCCTGTGCAAGTCGACATAAGGCAAAAAATAAACGGAGTAGCAAGCGACGAAAAAAAACAGGGGTGTCATACGTAATTTGTATGACATCCCTGTTTCATGTCGTCGGAGGAACCTCCTTCCGGTTATATCTCCATCTGTGTCAGAGATTTTGTGCGGATCTCCTCGCAGATTTTGTTGATAAAGGTGTTCAGTTCCATGGAACCCAGATCACCGTCCTCGCCACGTTTGCGGACGGAAACAGTCTTACTTTCTTCTTCGTTGGCGCCGACGATCAGCATATAAGGAATCTTCTGCAGTCTTGCCTCGCGAATCTTGTAACCGATCTTCTCGGAACGGTCATCCAATGTAACCAGAATTCCGTTTTTCTTAAGTTCCGCCTGAATCTCCTTGCCATAATCATGGAATTTTTCGGAAATCGGAAGAATACGAACCTGTTCCGGTGCAAGCCAGGTCGGGAATGCTCCGGCATATTTCTCAATCAGCCATGCCAGGGTTCGCTCATAACATCCCAGAGAAGTTCTGTGGATGATGTACGGGTATTTCTTCTCGCCATCCTTGTCCACATAGGTCATGTCATAACGCTGGGATAAGAACATGTCGAGCTGAATGGTGATCATGGTGTCTTCTTTGCCA
>CAJOMI010000191.1 GCA_905235545.1 uncultured Lachnospiraceae bacterium
CGACCAGCTTGATGCTGTCTTTCAAAAATTGTTGAGCAAAAATCCGGCCGATCTTGCGGCGGAATATAAGATTCCTTACGAAAGAGCAACACTGATGCTTCCTTCCGCAATGATTTACGGATTGTTTCTTAAGAAATCAAAGGCGGATCTCATATGGACGCCGGATATCGATCTGTGTGACGGGATTATTGTGGATGAACTTGAAAAAAATAAGAGGATCCGTTTTGAACGTAACTTTGTGGATGATATCCGATCCTCTGTATATCAGATTGCCAGAAAATATAACTGTTATAAGGATCATAATTTTAATGTCGCAGAAATAGCCTGCATGATATTTGATAAGACAAAGAAAATTCATGGCCTAAAGGAAAAGGCCAGACTTCAATTGGAAATTGCGGCACTTTTACATGATTGCGGCAAGTTTATCAACATGAATGTTGTGCCGGACAATTCGTATCAAATTATTATGTCAACTGAAATTATGGGTCTCTCTCACAAGGAGCGGGAAGAAATTGCCAATGTTGTAAAATACAATTCCACTCTGTTTTCAGACTACAACAGTCTTAGGGGTGAGATTGGTGATTGCGATTATATGACGATAGCAAAGCTGACAGCGATATTGAGAGTTGCCAATGCGATGGATCGATCCCACAAGCAAAAGGCGAACACATATAATATTGTGGTCAAAGGAAAACAGCTTGTTATCACGATAGACACGCTTCATGATCTTTCTCTGGAACAGGGATTGTTTGATGATAAGGCGGATTTCTTTACACAGGTTTTTGGTATCAGACCGGTTTTGAAGCAAAAAGGAGCGTATGGTATATGAGAGAAAAGAGTAAATATATGAAGCCGGAATATTATGAGAACAGGGAATTATCATGGTTACAGTTTAACCGGCGGATTCTTGGAGAGGCAAAAGACAAGAGTAATCTTTTATTTGAGAGGATTAAATTTCTGAGTATAACGGCATCGAATCTAGATGAGTTTTTTATGGTTCGTGTTGCCTCATTGATGAATATGGTACATGCGGATTACAACAAAACGGATATTGCGGGAATGACACCGAAGGAACAACTGGATGCGATCATACCGGAAGCAAAGGAATTTATGATCGATCAGTATAAGACATTGAATCGGGGACTGCTTCCGCAACTTGAAAAATGCGGACTGCATCTGATCCGGCATCACGAGGAATTGTCGGAGAAACAGGCGGAATATGTGGATGCTTATTTTCGAAAAAATGTATATCCGGTTCTGACGCCGATGGCGGTGGATCAATCCAGACCATTTCCTTTAATCCAGAATAAGACATTAAATATTGGGGCATTGATCAAAGATAAAAAGCAGGAGAATATAGTGGATATTGCAACCGTCCAGGTTCCAAGTGTGCTTCCGAGAATCGTGCAGATTCCATCCGAGCAGGAGGGACAGAAAACGGTCATTTTGTTAGAGGAAGTGATCGAGCGCAATCTGGATCAATTGTTCTTAAATTACACGATACTCAGCGCACATCCGTACCGTGTCATGCGCAATGCGGATCTTACAATCGATGAATATGAGGCAGATGATCTGCTGACAGAGATGGAGAAACTGGTACGGAAGAGACAATGGGGCGATGTCATCCGTTTAGAGGTCTCCGATACCATGGACCGGCGTCTTCAGAAGAAATTGATGGAGCAGCTTGGTGTGGAGGAGACCAATGTATATAAGATAAAGGGTCCGTTAGATCTGACCTTTTTGATGAAGATGTACGGAGTAGAAGGCTTTGAGGAGTATAAGCTTCCGAAACATATTCCACAGCCGGTTCCCGGACTTGACAGGGAACGCAATCTTTTTGACCAGATCAGAGAACATGATATTCTCTTACATCATCCGTATTATTCGTTTACTCCGGTGGTGGATTTTATATCGCAGGCAGCCAATGATCCGGATGTGCTTGCAATCAAGCAGACATTATACCGGGTGAGTGGACGCTCTCCAATCGTTGCTTCGCTTGCAAGAGCGGCAGAGAATGGAAAACAGGTTACGGTTCTGGTAGAGTTAAAGGCAAGATTTGATGAGGAGAATAATATCGGCTGGGCGAGAACGCTGGAAAAGGCGGGATGTCATGTAATCTATGGCTTGGTTGGACTTAAGACACATTCGAAGATTGCGCTGGTGGTAAGAAGAGAGGAAGACGGAATCCGCAGGTATGTACATCTCGGAACGGGTAATTACAATGATGATACGGCTAAGCAATATACAGATATGGGACTTCTCACCTGCAATGATGCGATCGGAGAGGATGCAACAGCAGTGTTCAATATGCTTTCCGGTTATTCGGAACCTCCGGTATGGAATAAATTGATGGTGGCGCCAATCTGGATGAAGGACCAGTTTCTCAAGCTGATCAATCGGGAGACGGAGAATGCAAAGAAGGGAAAAGAGGCCAGGATCATTGCAAAGGTAAATTCACTGTGCGATCCGGATATTATCGAAGCACTGTATAAAGCCAGTGCGGCAGGAGTTTTGATCGACCTCATTGTCCGGGGAATCTGTTGTCTCAAAGTCGGCGTACCGGGAATTTCAGAGAATATTCATGTTCGCTCAATTGTAGGTGATTTTCTGGAACATGCAAGAATCTTCTATTTCTACAACAGCGGATTTGAGGATGTCTATATGGGAAGTGCGGACTGGATGCCGCGTAATCTGAATAAGCGTGTAGAAATTACATTTCCGGTGGAAGATGAGACATTGAAGAAAGAGGTCATTCATATCCTGCAAGTACAGTTGGATGATACATTAAAAGCATATCTTTTACAGCCGGACGGACGGGAATACGCAAAACAGGATCTCAGAGGCGTAGAGAAGATCGGAGCACAGAATACATTCCGTAAAGAAGCAAGCGAGAGAACGAAAAGGGCGGAAGAGGATATAGCACAGCAACATATCTTTGAGCCGATAACAGCAAAAGATAATTAAAAAAAGACTTGACGGGAACAAAAAGATATGATATTCTAGTCAAGTCGTGTGACAGAACAAGCAAGCAGAGTATCCACTCTCACCTTAGCGCATGAGGCGACTCGGGTTAATATTAGAGTATTTTGAATCACAAAGATCTAATAGAAGTGGATAGGTATGCTATCCACTTTTTGTTATGCTACAAAGAACTGTAAGTATAAGAACATTTTAGATGGAGGTATGAGACCATTAGCGAGTTAATGATTAATGAGCAGATTCGTGACAAAGAAGTCAGACTGATTGGTACGGACGGGGAGCAGTTAGGGGTTATGTCAGCAAAAGATGCACTGAAACTGGCGAGGGAAGCTGAACTTGATCTGGTTAAGATTGCACCAAATGCGAAGCCACCGGTATGCAAGATTATTGATTACGGTAAGTATCGCTATGAACTTGCAAGAAAAGAAAAAGAGGCAAAGAAAAAGCAGAAGACCATTGATATCAAAGAGGTACGGTTATCACCTAATATTGACACCAATGATCTGAACACAAAGATCAATCAGGCGAGAAAGTTCTTATCCAAGGGAGACAAGGTAAAAGTTACCCTGCGTTTCAGAGGTAGAGAGCTTGCACATGTCAATCAGAGCAAAGTTATTTTGGATGATTTTGCAGAGAAACTTTCCGATGTTGCAGTTGTGGATAAACCTGCAAAGTTTGAGGGAAGAAGCATGATCATGTTTTTATCGGAGAAACGATAATATTTCATTATGATTAAAAATCACCTGTCTGCAGGTTGATTTTTGAAAGATATTCATGAACAGAGTTCATGAGGCAAGAGACATTTAAGGAGGAAATAGGAATGCCAAAATTAAAGACAAACAGAGCAGCTGCAAAGCGCTTTCAAAAAACGGGAACCGGTAAATTAAAGAGAAATAAAGC
>CAJOMI010000192.1 GCA_905235545.1 uncultured Lachnospiraceae bacterium
AGTTATCAAAAGATGAAGGAATTGATTTCCAACAAAGATCGTACCGTTGTGATCGTATCCCACAACATATCCACGTTGACTGAACTTTGTGACAAGGTTATGTGGATGCATGACGGGGAGATCAGAATGATTGGAGAGCCGGTTGAAGTTTTGAAAAAATACGAAGAATTTATGAATTGATCTGTTTTATCCGAACAGTGAATGATACGACTGATTTTTGATTGTATAGGAGAATAGAGAAAGTGTTCAGGAAGATTACAAAATGGCTGGTGTTCCGATTACTCTATCCTTGTTGGTATCGCTTGGCTTCCTTGAAACCAATCGATTCCCAAAAAGTAATTTTTGTTGAGAATCACGAGGATCACCTGACAGACAATTTTATTCTTATATATGAAGAATTGAAAAAAAGAGGATATGATCTTCAAGTTCATTATCTGAAGGTCTCATCTTCAGGATGGGGAGAGATTATTCGTAAATCCTGTCGATTGCTCCGGGACATGGGAGATGCTAAGTGTGTCTTTTTAAATGAATCCAACAGTCTGTTTGGAGCGATTCCGCTTCGAAGCGAAACAAAACTGATTCAATTGTGGCATGCATGCGGTGCGTTCAAAAAGTGGGGGCACAGTGTTGCAGACAAGAAATTTGGGGATGACAAAAGAGAATTGGAACGCTATCCGGCTCATCGAAACTATACACTTGTTCCGGTAAGCGGGCAAGCTGTATGCTGGGCATACGAGGAGGCGTTCGGTTTTATGCCGGATTCCGGGATTGTAAGGCCTTTGGGAGTAAGTCGTACCGATGTTTTCTTTGATGAGCAGGCAAGACTTGCGGCGCGTTCCGGATTGGAAGAACAGGGTATCTTGCAGGGCGAACGTAAGATTATACTATATGCACCGACGTTTCGGGGCGATATCAAGAACGCGAAAGCTCCGGATGCATTGGACTTGAGTATCTGTTACCGGGAATTAAGGGAAGATTACATTGTATTGATCAAGCAGCATCCGTTTGTGAAGGAAAGAACGCCGATTCCGATGGAATATGCGGATTTCTGTTACGATGTGACATCTCTTTTTTCGATGGAAATGCTGCTTATGGCGACGGATATTTGTATTACGGATTATTCATCCGTTGTGTTTGATTATTCCCTCATGCAGAAGCCAATCCTGTTTTTTGCCTATGATCTGAAGGAATATTATGATGAAAGAGGATTCTATTATCCATATGAGAAATTTGTACCGGGACCAATTGCTCAAACGACGGAGGAACTGGTGGAATGTATCAAAAAGAAGGAATCCTATGATTTTCATAACTTAGAGATATTCCGCAAGCAATATATGAGTGGATGTGACGGTCATTCCACAGAAAAAATAATTAACGCAGTGTTTGAATCACAGAACTAAAAAGGAGAAATATTATGAATAAAAACAATCTTTATGCAATTATTCTGGCTGGAGGAAAAGGTACCCGGATGGGTAACATTGAAAAACCGAAACAGTTTATGGAAATCGGAAATAAGCCGATTATTATTCATACGATTGAGAAATTTGTGCTTCATACTGAGTTTGATGAGATCTTGGTATTATCTCCAAAACAGTGGATCAAACATACGGAGGATCTGATTCGAAAATATATTTCATCGGATAGCCGGATTCATGTAATAGAGGGTGGAGCAACCAGAAATGAAACCATTATGAATGCGATACAGTATATTGACCGGGAAGGGAATTTAAATGATGAAACGGTCATTGTAACACATGATTCTGTACGCCCGTTTTTGACACATCGGATCATTGATGAGAATATACGGTATGCAAGGGAATTTGGCGCTTGCAATACGGTGATACCGGCAACTGACACGATTGTTGAGAGTAAAGACCATCAGTTTGTTACAAGTATTCCGGATCGGACGGCCATGTATCAGGGTCAGACACCACAGACTTTTAAGGCAGTTCAACTTCGGGACCTGTATGAGTCTTTGACGGCGGAAGAGAAAGAAATTCTCACAGATGCCTGTAAGATATTGATCATGAAAGGTGAGAAGGTGCATCTGGTAGAGGGAGAAGTGTCAAATATCAAGATAACATATCCGCATGATTTGAGAGTAGCAGAAGCGCTTTTGGGAGGAGAATGATATGTTAAATACAGTATATCAACTGAAACGGCCGCGTCAGTTTGAAGCCGTGTTCAAAGATATCACGTTAGATGAATCACATGTAATTGTCAGACCTACACATCTTTCAATCTGCAATGCAGATCAGCGTTATTATCAGGGCAAACGCCCGGAAGAGATTTTAAGACAAAAACTTCCGATGGCTCTGATCCATGAAGGAATCGGTCAGGTGGTATATGATCCAACCGGCGAATTTCAGGTTGGAGACCGGGTTGTGATGATCCCGAATCTGCCATGTGAAGAAGATGAGGTGATCGCGGAGAATTATCTGAGAAGTTCCAAATTCAGAGGAAGCGGAACCGATGGTTTTATGCAGGAATACGTCAAGACGGTTCCGGATCGATTAGTCAAACTGCCGGAGAATATCAATTTAATTGTAGCTGCTTTTACTGAACTCGTCAGTGTCAGCTTTCATGCAATTAACCGATTTATGAAGACGGCGCACAAAAGACGAAATACGATTGGTGTATGGGGAGACGGAAATCTTGGCTACATTACATCCCTCCTACTCAAGAGTCTGTATCCGGAGATACAGGTATTTGTGATGGGTGTAAATGAATCAAAGCTTCAGGATTTCACTTTTGCAGATGGCACTTATCTGATTGGTGAAATTCCGAATGATTTCAGGATGGACCATGCATTTGAGTGCGTAGGGGGCAACGGATCCCACAAAGCGATCAATCAGATCATTGATTTTATTCAGCCGGAAGGAACAATCGGTATTTTAGGAGTATCTGAGGATTTTGCGCCGATCAATACCCGAATGGTATTGGAAAAAGGACTTCGCATATTGGGGACCAGCAGAAGCGGCAGAGAGGATTTTGTCGGTCTGGTCAATCTGTACAGACAAAAACCGGAGGTTATGGATTATCTCGAGAATATTGTGGGAGAGCAGATTACATCGGAAAATCGGCGATATCACAAAGGCTTTTGAGATGGATATTCATAAACTGATTGGGAAAACAGTAATGATTTGGGAAATATAACAGGCAGAAAGTTAGGAGAGCATCATGGGAAAAAATTTTTTGAAATATAAAATATTTGCTTTTTTATTATTATTATTAGCGGTATCGAAATGGGACACAGCATTTAAAGTTTATGCGTTTGAATACAATAATGTATTTGAAATTGAGCAGACGGATTTGACCAATTTATCTTCTTCTGAGGAAACAACGCAGGAAGCGGTGCCGGAAACTACAACGGAAGCAGTGCCGGAAACCGTTACAGAAAAGGAACCGGTTGTTGTTCCTGCGAATAAGAGTACGTTAAAAAATCTTCTTGATCGGGCAAATGCATTGAATCCTGAAATGTATACATCGGCAACTTATAAAAAGGTGACATCAGCAATCAAAAAAGCACAAAAAGTTTATGATGATGAAAACGCTACACAGGATCAGGTAAATAAGGTAACCAAGACTCTGCAGAATGCCATCAATGGATTATTGCCGGAACCACAGCCTCGTAAAATTATAGGAAATACATATTATTATAATGCGGCGGATTTTGGTGCAAACGGATCGGATCAAAAAAATGATGGAAATGCATTGCAGCGGGTTTTGAATAAGGCGGCTGAAGACAGAAAGATTATCATAGATGTTCCGGCGGGTATATATTACATTTCCGGTTCGTTACATATCCATTCCAATACAACGCTGAATTTAAATAAAAAAGCAGTTATAATGCGTACTGACAGTGCGCTTAATACAAGTAATATGTTAAAGAATACGGATTTTAAAAACAAATGTAAGCCGTACAAAGGTTATACGCTTTCACATGATATTATAGTAAATGGTGGTACATGGAATGGTGGAAATATCAATAAGGCAAAATCATCTAAAAACTTATTGTATTTTGCGCATGCTGAAAATGTTATAATCAGCAATACAACCATTATGAATTGTTATGGCTCACATGCAATTGAATTTGCCGGTGTTAAAGACTCTGCGATCAGGGGATGTACAATCAAGGGATTTCGATATACTCCGGATTATTTCACGAGTGAAGCAATTGAATTGGATATCTGTTATAAGGACAAGGATGGGGAATGGGCACCATCTTATACGGTGGATAAAACGACTTGTAAAAATATAGTTATTGAGAAGAATGTAATTAAAGATTATCCGAGAGGAGTCGGTTCGCATCATGTGTTGAAAGGTGCTGAATATAAAAACATTGTGATCCGTAATAATAAGTTCGCAAGAAGTTCCGCTGCTTCTCAGGGAAAGTGTATGGTTGGAGTGTTTATTATGGGAGCGAAGAATCTGAAGGTATATAAAAATCAGATTGAGCATTATTATTATGGAATCATGATTAAGAGATCGACTAAAATGTCAGTGAAGAATAATAAGTTAAAGTATAATGAATCTGCAAATCTGGTATATGAAGGTTGTGATGTCCCGAATATAAGAGCACGTTTCACGGTTACATCGGATGAGGATAAGACGAAGAAACTTGTCTATACCTGCCCAAATCTCAAATACGGTTATGTGCGGACGGAAGGTCGTACCTACAGATTCAGAAGAATTGCATCAGAACACAAGGTCAAATTAAAAAAGAATATAAAAAAGAATCAGAAGATGTCCTTCTATGGAAGGGACAAGAACGGCAATTATTATTATCGGGTTTATTATACCAAATGATGAGAA
>CAJOMI010000193.1 GCA_905235545.1 uncultured Lachnospiraceae bacterium
ATAAAAAGACGATACTATCGATGATGTCGTTTACCAACATTAATTATAAGTTATAAGAGAACAGATATGGCTGAAATAACTAATCTAATAGATAAACGTGTTAGGAGACAGCATGATTGATTATAAAGATGCTTGCCGAATTGCTATTGAAAATGCTAAAACGAAAGATGTTCCTTTTGATTATCAAATATGCACAATAATAGATTGTGTAGATTTCTATAATATTGGGTTTGCTTATTTTGAGAAGATAACAGGTAAGAAATTAAAATTTTCTCATCCAATTTTAATGGTAGACATATCAAAAGATGATGGACATATATTGCCACTAAGAGTGTACCTTCCTGGAACTGAATATGGTAATATAATTAATGCAGGAATAGAAATTGAAGTTCCTCAAGAATTTCAACAACGTAATAATGTGTAATAATCAGCCTATCAAGTAAAAAAATATGTTCAAACACTGAAAAGGCGAACAATGTTATGAAACTCACTGTTCGCCTTTTTTGCTAAATGTAATGCCGATGGGCTATAAACGTAAGCGTCAAATAGAAGACGGCTTGAAAAAGGTGTAGAAAAGGACCATACTCTAAAGAAGTCCCGGGATTTCTACGAGAATCTCGTGGAAATCTCGAGAAACCTATGAAAGAAGTAAGGAGTATGGTATGGAAAAGCGAAAATATACCCTGAACTCGGCAAAACATGCATCAAAGATGGCCGAGTGGCGGATCCGAATCGGAGAGTGCCGGAACAGCGGTCAGACAATAAAAGAGTGGTGCAGAGAAAACCATATCTGTTTGAAAACATATTACAAATGGCAGCGGCTCATCTGGGATGCCGAGACAGAAAACAGATTCATCGAACCGGTGAAAACAGGAGCGATACAATTTGCAGAGATACCTCAGATCAGGTTAGAGACAGAGGTACAGCAAGCCGAAATAGTGATCAGCAAGGGAGACTGGCGGATCGAACTGCAAAATAATGCGAATCCGGCAATAATCAGTCAGATCATTCAAATGGTGGCGCAGGATGTTTGACCCGTCAAAAGCCGAGCATGTATACATAGCGATCGGATATACCAATTTGAGGCTGGGGATAGATGGATTGGCCGGAGTCATTGCGAACACATTTCATCAGAATCCGCAGAGCAAATCGCTGTTTTTGTTTTGTGGACGGAAGAAAGACCGGATCAAAGGACTGTATTGGGATAACGACGGATACATTTTGTTATACAAGAGACTGGAGTGCGGACGGTATCAGTGGCCGCGCAACGAAAGTGATCTGAAAGAACTGACGGCACAGCAATTCCGCTGGCTGATGGAGGGATTGAGTATATACGAGAAAAAAGCGATCCGACCGATACAGGAACCATTTACATATTAGGGGAACCTTAACAAATAGCAATTGTCATTAAAGCCTCTTATTAGAGCTAAGATTAACAAATGTATGTTAAAATTATAGCTATAAGACGAGGCTTTTTATGTCAGAAGAAACCATAACGATAACCAGAGCAGAATACGAAGAACTTCAATCTTTGAAGAAGAAAAATGAAGAACTGAACCAACAAATTCAGTATCTTTTGGAGGAGTTTCATCTGGCACAAAAGCATCGTTTTGGAACATCCAGCGAAAAGAACAAAGTCAATATCAGCGAAGAAACGATATATCAGCTTGGATTTGTATTCAATGAATCAGAAGCTTATGCAGATGCTGTAATCCGGAGAGAAGCAGCCGGAGAGACCACAGTCAAAGAACACAAACGCAAGAAGTATGTGACCAATCTGGACAATCTGCCTGATAATATCGAAGTAGAGATTATCGACAAGGATTTATCCGAAACAGAACGCATCTGTACACAATGCGGCGGAGAAATGACAGAAATCGGTGTGGATATCGACCGGAAAGTGAAGCTGGTTCCGGCAAAATTCATCATTGTCGAAACTCGTACGCACTCATATAAATGCGTTGAATGTGATAAAACAAACACAAAATCACGGATTGTTCGGGCAGAAGGAGACAAACCGGTGATCCCGAACGGGAATGCGACAGCCGAAGCCATTGCCTATATCGCGACGGAGAAATACGTCATGCATTCACCGTTATATCGGCTTGAACAACAGCTCAATGCTTCCGGAATTCCGCTTTCCAGACAGACAATGTCCAACTGGCTGCTGAAATCCACTGAGTTATACTTCGAACCGATCTGGAAGCGGATGAGGGAAAAACTGCTGGAAGAAGAGATCCTTCATGCAGATGAGACCACGCTGGAAGTTCTGCGGGAACCGGGACGGAAAGCGCAGAGCAAAAGTTATATGTGGCTTTACCGGACCGGAAAGGAAGCCGGCCAGCAGCTGATCTTATACGATTATCAGGAAACGCGTGAAGCAAAACATCCAAAGGCATTCCTTGAAGGATTCAAAGGCTATCTGCATACAGACGGTTATTCCGGATATCACAATCTCTCTCCGGATATTCGAGTGGTCGGCTGTCTGGCTCATGCCAGGCGAAACTTCACCGATGCTGTTGACGCGATCCGGAACGAAGAAAAACGATCTGCTTCTCCGGCAATGGTCGGTATAGCTTACTTTGATAAGTTGTTTGAAATTGAGCGAAAAATCACGGTGTTGCCGCCGGATGAACGAAAAAAACAACGGCAGGAATTGTCCCTTCCTGTCCTGAATGAGATGCGAAATTGGGTTTCCAAATTAAACGCTCCGCCGAAATCCCTGCTGGGGAAAGCTGCAAATTATGTTATCTCACAATGGTCCTGGCTGACTGCCTGGCTGGAAGATGGACGCCTTGAGATTTCCAATAATCTGGCAGAACGCAGTATTAAACCGTTTGTTATTGGTCGGAAGAACTTCCTTTTTGCCAATACGCCGAGTGGTGCCCGCAGCAGTGCAATCCTTTTCAGCATGATCCAGACTGCGAAAGAGAACGACCTTGATCCCTATCGTTACCTGACTTGGGTTCTGAAAAAGGCACCGTATCTCAATATGTCTGCTCCATCTGATGTTGATATCCTTCTTCCAGCCAATGCTCCGGTAGATTGCCGTTCTGGAAACGTT
>CAJOMI010000194.1 GCA_905235545.1 uncultured Lachnospiraceae bacterium
CGTCGGTTCTTAATGAGCCGTCCGGGGACGGCGAATTTAGCACCGTTACGTTTGCAACGAAACGCAAGTGTGCCCGAAATGGAAAACATATATCATGTCTGGCAATGTCCGGCTTATCTTAATGACATTACGACTAAACCGGAACATCCGTTAGTTTTGGATCAATCGTATCTTCTCTTCCCTTTTTAGTTGTTTGATCGCATACTCTCTTTGCATTGCCTCCTGCTTCGTGCAGAAACTCTCATAATACACCAGACGAACAGGCAAGCGTGCCCTTGTATATTTGGCACCCTTACCTGCATTATGACTCTTCATTCTCTTTTCCAGATCGGTCGTCCATCCCGTGTATAGGGTTCCATCCCCACACTCCACAATATATGTATAGTAATCCATGTAGATCATCCCATCTAACTTTCTTTGTGCATGTCCGGCAACGTCCGGTCCGGCTTATCTTAACATATATTGTACCCAGTTTTATTCTTCCGGCACCTTCACCTCAATGCAAAGCTCCTCTAACTGTTTCGGATCCACCACATCCGGCGCATTGCTCATCAGGCAGGACGCATCCTTCACCTTCGGGAATGCGATGACATCACGAATGGAATCCGCGCCGGTCATCAGCATGATCATACGGTCCAGACCAAAGGCGAGACCTGCGTGCGGCGGTACTCCGTACTTGAATGCATTTAATAAGAATCCGAACCGGTCATACGCCTCTTCCTTGGTAAATCCAAGCAGACCAAACATCTTCTCCTGGATATCATCCTGATGGATACGGACAGAACCGCCTCCAAGTTCCACACCGTTTAAGACGATATCATAAGCCTTTGCTCTTGCCTTACCCATGTCGGTATCCAGAAGCTCCAGATCCTCGTCCATCGGCATTGTAAACGGATGATGCATAGCCGTGTAGCGTTCCTCTTCATCCGACCACTCGAATACCGGGAACTCGGTTACCCAGAGGAACTTGAAATCATCCTTCTCAACCAGACCCAACTGATCTGCCAATTCACAGCGAAGGGCACCCAATACGGAAAATACGATCTTATCCCGGTCAGCCGCGAACAAAAGAAGATCTCCCGGCTTGCCCTCTAAGGCATCCACCAGTGCGTTCATCTCTTCCTCTTTCATAAACTTCGCAAAGGAAGACTTATAACTTCCATCCTCCTGAATTGCGATATAGGCAAGACCCTTTGCCCCATATCCCTTGGCAAAATCAACCAGTGCATCAATCTTCTTTCTCGGCATAGATCCCTGTCCGTTTGCATTGATACCACGGACGGAACCGCCATTTTCAATTGCGCCCTTAAATACGCCAAATTCACAATCTTTCACGATATCCGTTACATTCTTAAGTTCCATACCAAAACGGATATCCGGCTTGTCGGAACCAAACCGCTCCATTGCTTCCTTCCATGTCATTCTCGGAATCGGAAGCGGAACATCCACCCCGATGCTCTCCTTGAATACCTTGGCGAGAAGTCTCTCATTGACATCCAATACATCCTCGACATCTACGAAGGATAACTCCATATCAATCTGGGTAAATTCCGGCTGACGGTCAGCACGGAGATCCTCATCCCGGAAACATTTTGCCACCTGATAATAGCGGTCATATCCGGAACACATAAGGAGCTGCTTGAAGATCTGCGGTGATTGCGGAAGCGCATAAAAACTGCCCGGATGCACACGGCTCGGTACCAGATAATCTCTTGCTCCCTCCGGTGTCGACTTGTTAAGAATCGGGGTCTCGATCTCTAAAAATCCTTCCTCTGCAAGGAAGTTGCGGATAATGCTGACCACCTTACTTCTGAGCATCAGATTGCGCTGCAGATCCGGTCGTCTGAGATCAAGCGGACGATATTTAAGCCGTACCTCTTCCTTTGTCTTGGAATTCTCCTCAATCGGGAACGGAGGAGTCTCTGCCTCGGATAAAATTCTTAGATCCGTTGCAATGATCTCAATATCTCCGGTTGCGAGATTCTTGTTGATTCCGCCCGCACGAAGAGCCACCTTACCGGTGATGGCAACTACAAATTCGCTTCGAAGCTTCTCTGCCTTCGCAAAACTCTCTGCCCCACATTTATCCTCTTCAAAAATAACCTGTAAGATTCCACTGCGGTCTCTCAAATCCACGAAAATGATTCCGCCCTTGTTACGGCTCTTCTGCACCCAGCCCATAACCGTTACGGTTTCCTCTACATTCTGATTGCTCACCTCTGTACATCGATGGGTTCTCTTCAACCCTTTCATTGACTCTGCCATAATATCCTCCTGTTTGATATGGAACAATCCGTTTCTGTCATGTTCCATGTTTTTTCACATTCTGTCGCCTTTTGCAAGCATACGTGCTGCAATGCTCATTTTTCACAATCGCTGTCGCTCATGTGTGTTTTTCGCTTTAGAACGATTCATGCAAGCATGATCGCTGCAATGCTCATTTTTTCATATGTCAAGACTCGCTTGCGAGACCGGATTATTCCTTTTTGATAAAATTATCACGATAGAATTCCTCAAATGCGGTATATCCCTCTTTTTCAAGCTGTTCCTTCTGGAACTTCTTATTCTTTTTCATAATCGCGATATTGACCTGTTCTCCGTTTTTCCGTCTCTCATTCGCCTGACCAAGAATCGCAAGCATCCTGTCTTGCGGCAAATTCTTCTCTACCAGAAATGCCACCTTGTCCCCCTTCGTCGGAACCTGATAATCCCGCTCCAAAAGAAGCATCACGATTCGCTCAAAACCGATGGAGAATCCGCATGCCGGCGTATTTTGTCCGGTGAACTTTCCGATCATCTCGTCATACCGTCCGCCGCCGCCGACAGAACCTCCGAACTCATCCATGGAAATCTCGAAGATCGGTCCCGTATAATAAGACATTCCGCGCACCAGTGTCGGATCAAATGCAATCTTAAAGTCTGCGGATTTTACCGCATCCACACTTGCCATGATGGTCTCTAAATCCTCAGCCACACCGGCCTCCAGATATTCACCCAATGTATCCTTTAA
>CAJOMI010000195.1 GCA_905235545.1 uncultured Lachnospiraceae bacterium
GACATCATGACATTGGCTCTGAATCGTTACAAAAAAGAATAAGAAGAGAGAACCTCACACATACTACAGGTAATTCGTATGTGTGAGGTTTTTTGATGGAGATTAGATATAACGAGAAAAATGAGTTGGAAATTCCGATAAGCCGAAGGCTTGGAGATAACATAGAGGTGTTAGAGAACGTCTTTGCAGATTGGGGTGATCTGGTCAAGAAAGAATTTGTGCTGGAGCGGGAAAACGGCAATTTGGGTATGTACATCCTCTACATCGATGGCCTGGCAGACAATGCAATGGTGGAGCGAACGGTAACAAGACCGTTGTTATATGAGTGGAGGGATTACGGTTCGGATAGGGACAGAGGATTTGAGAACTCCTTTACCGAGTGGGAACGGATATTCCATTGTGAGACGGAAGCGGTGGATCTTTCCGAAAAAAAGACTATGATGGAGGCGATAGACGGTATTTTAAACGGAGATACCGCTATTTTCATTGACGGTGAGGAGAAAGCACTTCTTTTGTCAACGAAAAAATTTCCGACGCGGTCTGTGTCCTCTCCGGAGAAAGAAGCCGGATTGAAGGGCCCAAAAGACAGTTTTACGGAGAATTTCAGAGTGAATACGGCTCTCCTGCGAAGAAGGGTCAAAGATCCGAAAATGAAGGAAAAGCAGGGGATCATCGGACAGCGTTCCCGAACGGTATATGGACTGATGTATCTGGAGGATCTGGTCTATCCGTCCCTTCTTTCGGAGATAGAGGAGCGGCTCGCCTCCTTCACCATTGATGGAATTTTAGACAGCGGGATGCTGGTGCATCTGTTGGAAGAAAAATGGTATTCTCCGTTTCCGCAGGTGCAGATGACGGAGCGTCCCGACAAAGCGGCGTCTGCTATTCTGGAAGGGCGTGTTGTGCTGGTGGTGGATAACTCGCCGGAAGTGATTCTTTTACCGACCACATTCAATTCTTTTTTTCAGGCGGCGGACGATTACTACAATCGATTTGCAGTGGGGACGTTTGCAAGATGGCTTCGGTATCTGGCAGCATATATCGCAGTCCTTTTGCCGGGGTTATATGTTGCGATCACCTGTTATTATCCCCAGGTTTTGCCGACGGAGTTCCTTCTGGCAATCGTGGGGGCGAGAAGAGATGTCACGTTTCCGATTGTGGTAGAAGTACTTCTGATGGAGCTATTGTTTGAACTGCTCAGGGAGGCGGGACTTCGATTGCCGGGTCAGATGGGTAACACGATCGGGGTAGTCGGAGGTCTGATCGTGGGGCAGGCAGCGGTAGAGGCATCTTTAGTCAGCACAATTGTAGTGATCGTAGTCGCCCTGACAGCCATCGCGTCCTTTTCCATTCCCAATGAGGAATTCGCATCGACTTTTCGCCTGCTCAAATTCTGGATGATCGCTTTGGGAGCGATATGGGGATTATACGGAATTATGTTAGGAATATTGGTACTTCAGATTCATCTTGCCTCACTGGAAAGTTTTGGTATCCCATATATGATGCCTAAGGTTTCCGGAAGTATCGATCATGAAATTGAATGGCAGGATTTTGTGGTGAGAAAACCGGTCTTTACCATGCGGAGACGACCGCTCTATACGCGAATCGGAGAAAGGGTCCGGTTTCGGAGATGAAATGTGTTTGCCTGCGGGAAATGCAATCTGTCGCACGAGTTACAAATGAATCCTGACCATCGGATGATGTGGGTTTGCATCACCAAAAATTCAGAGGGGGGAGAAATAAATGTTTAGTCATAATGGAAAAATTTCGGAAAAACAGATGCGGCGTATGTTGGTGCTCACGACGTTTGCCAGTGGTATTTTTGTGATTCCGTATCTCTCTGCCCGCATGTTTGGAAACAGTGTCGTGACCGGTTTGTTCTTTTTTTTGCTCTTTGCGATTTTGTATGCAACCGTTCTGGTCGGAATAGGGAGAAACGATAAAGAAAATGAAAGGGAAATCCCTGCTTGGTTCCGTGTCATTCAACTGATACGTCAAATTGTTCGACTCGCATTTTATATCGTGTTATCCATCAGGATTTTGCAGGAGGCACAGGTTCCGTTTATGCAGGAAAATGCGGTGGGTACCCTGCGGAATCTTATGGTCATACTTCCTCTTTTAGTTGTGGCGATATACGGAGCCGACTATGCATCGACCCGACCGCGGAGAGGGGAAACCGATCAGTCACTCAAAACGGAAGTGTATTTGGGAATTGAAAAGCAGGGGCGAATCTGTGAGATGTTGTTTCCGGTTCTGTTTATTCCGTTTCTTGTGATGCTGGTGTTTGGACTTGGAGAGGTGGACCCTTCGATTTTTATTCCACATCTGGATATGCCGGTTGACCGGCTGGCATTTTGTGCGTATGGAATGCTGACTTTTCTTCAGCCGTTGGAGAATTATCGGTATCTGAATGCAAACCTTCGAGGCAGGAAGGGGAGTACAAGGAGAACATATATTTCCTTGCTGGGTATCATTGTTCTGATTTGCATTTTGGCATTGCTCTTGCAGGGGATATTTGGAATCCACGGTGCGGGACAGGAAGAAATGCTGACGGTTTCGATCATGCGATATATCCGACTTCCTTTCGGTGTATTGGAACGCTTTGATGTGCTGATGATATGGTTTCTTATGACGGGTTGTTTTGTACTGATCAGCAGTACGCTATTCGCAATCGGAGAGATCTGGAACGGATACGTGCAAACAACCAAACGGATATGGATTTTGTCGGCCGCACTGTTGGAGGCATGGATCCTTGTGATGTATCTGCCGGATTATGCAAAGACGTTGACTGTATTTTTCTGTTACGGTGCCTGGGTGGATTTTCCGTTATCGCTTTTTTTGCAGTGGAAAACAGCAGGACGATAAGAGAGGATCGCTCACATGTCTTGTGCGATGAAGCTTAAATTACTCAGTGGAATGGGAAAGGGGAATATATGGATAAAGTGAGAAGGAGTAAAAAGAAAAGAATGGGTATATGCGTTCCTTTTATCGCTTCCGTGCTT
>CAJOMI010000196.1 GCA_905235545.1 uncultured Lachnospiraceae bacterium
AGATTACCAAAGCATACACGTTGAAACAGTAAGAAGTATCCGTGAGGACTTCAATTTCTCGATGTGTTGAGTATGTTTAAACACATTTTGAGTGGCAGATAAATATGGCAGAGCAGATAATAAATGTAGATTTTGAGAGTGAGATGGGGCAGAGCTATGTGGATTATGCCATGAGCGTAATCACGGATCGCGCCTTGCCGGATGTGAGAGACGGTTTGAAACCGGTGCAGAGAAAGATCTTATATGCGATCAATCAGCTGACACATTCCAATACGCCACATCGTAAATGTGCGAGAATTGTCGGAGATACGATGGGCAAGTATCATCCGCACGGAGACAGTTCCATCTACGAAGGACTGGTCAATCTCGCACAGGATTGGAAGTTGATCCATCCTCTGATCGATTCACACGGGAATTTCGGTTCTATTGACGGGGACGGGGCTGCGGCAATGCGTTATACGGAGGCAAGGATATCCGAGTATGCGGAAGAAGTCTGTATGAAGGATCTGGGTTATTTCAAAGATCAGTTTGTTCCCAATTTTGACAACACGGAGATGGAACCGACGATTCTTCCGTTTCAGATCCCTAATATCTTAGTGAGCGGGGCAAAGGGAATCGCGGTTGGTATGGCAACCAATATTCCGACTCACAATTTGGGAGAGATCATTGACTCTTTTATTCTCTATATGAAAAATGAAAAGATATCACTGGACGAACTGCTTACTGTCATGCAGGGACCGGACTTCGCAACCGGAGGAATCATCAATGCTTCGAAGGATGATCTTCGGGAGATCTATGCGACCGGAAAGGGAAGGATCAAGGTGCGCGGTAAGATAGAGGTGAAGGATATCGGATATGGCAGAAAATCAATCTGCGTGACCGAGATTCCACACACTATGATTGGATCTACGGCAGATTTTTTGGATAAAGTTGCCGAGCTGGCACGCAATCGTGAATTGCCGGCTGTTGTGGACATTGCAGACAGAGGTGACAAGTCGGGTGAATGCCTTTGTATCGATGTCAAAAAAGGTACTTCGGACGAGGAGATAGAGAATATGATCAATATTCTTTACAAGAAGACCGGATTGGAGGATACTTTTGGCGTCAACATGAACTGTATCTGTGATGGTGAGCCGGTTGTCATGGGATTGATCGATATCTACAGGGAGTATTATCAATTCAAGAAGGAAATCTATGAGACAAAGTATCGCAAATTGTTGGAAAAGCAATCCGAGGTCCGTGAGATCAAAGAGGGATTGATCGAGGCGGTGGACATGATCGACCTGATCATTGAGATCATCCGCGGTTCTAAGAAAAAAGCAGATACCAAGGCATGTTTTATGTACGGTGATACGTCCAACATTAAATTTCAATATAAGGGTTCGGAAGCCGATGCCAGACAATTGCACTTTACGGAACGACAGGCGGATGCGATTCTTACAATGCAATTGCAGCAGTTGATCGGATTGGAGATCCTCAACCTCAAAAAAGAATTTGAGGAAGCAGACAAATTGGTACGTCAGTATACCAATCTTTTGGAAAGTCCGTCGGCAATGAAAAAGAAAATGATCGAAGATCTTATGGCAATCAGGAAAAAATTTGCCGTACCAAGACAGTCTGTGATCCGGAATTGCGGTGAGGTCGTGATTCAAAAAGAGAAAGAAACAGAGACGGAAGTCGGTGTACTGTTAGATCGGTTCTATTATATCAAAGTTGTGGATGGCGGAGTTTACGATAAGAACATTGAGCAGATCACAAAGGATTATCGCTTTGCCGTCAAGTGTCAGAGTCGTATTTTCTCCGATGATGGCAATATGTATACGATTAAGATTCCGGATATTATCAGGAATCAGGCGAAGCGCAATCCTTCCACGAAGAAAAAAGATTTTGGCGGTGGTGTGATCGGACGTTTGGCTGATAAAGGCATTCAGATCTTTGATTTCTGCAATATGGAACGAAATGCCAATCTTCTCTACATGGACTGCCCGGAGCAGTCTGCTTCCGAGACGATCCTGTTTGTGGATAAGACCGGAAAGGCAAAACAGGTTCCGGTATCCGCCTTTGATACGAAGAACAAATGTATCTCGGCGTGCAGTACGGATACACTGTTTATTACCGGTACCGGTGAAAATTGCAGCGATTTGGTCGCCAAATCCCATGACGGATATTTTATACGGGTTAGTGTTTCGGATATTCCGATGAAAGGAAAAGGTGCTGCAGGCAATAAACTGATCAAACTGCAGGATGGAGATTATCTGGAATATGTGTGGACCGGCAACGTGCAGGATTCGTTTGAACTGGATGGGAAAGAGATCAAATTCACCAGAGTCAAGCCTTCCAGGATGAGTGCAAAGGGCGTGAAGATGCGGTTATAAGAGCAACAAAACATAAGCGCGCCCGGAAAATGGAAAACATATACCATATCCGGGAACATACGGCATAACCAATAATTTCATATAATCTCATTGCATATATGCCGATTATGGGTTATAATCCTTGTGTATTTGTGCATTAGGAGGAAGCATATGAAGAGATTTATAAAAAGATTGGCGGTAATAGCATTTGTTTTTGGTGCTATCTTGATTTGGATGGGATTACAAGATTACATGGACAGTAAAAAGACTCCGGTTCCGTATGATACCCTGACACCGGAAATGATAGAATCCGGTATGATTGTTGAGGGTGATGTTCCTTATAATTTGGGTATATTTGAAGAGATGTATACGACGAATTACGGTATAAAAACAGGGGATTCCAGTTATATCTATCTGATTCCGGTTGGCGATCAATTTATGGGGCTTCAATGTGGCAATAAAGAGACGATAGCCGAATTAGATCAACAGACAGAAGATACCGTAAAGATGTTTGAGGGTACATTGTCAAGACCTTCATCTATACATTTCAAGGGAAAAACCTCAAAGATGGACAGTGAGGATTTATCTTACGCAAAACAGGCATTGCAGCAGGCCGGATTAACGGATTCAGAGATAGATGACGTTATTTGTCCAATGTATATTACGATTGTATATCTGGACGGAGGATTGCAGATGGCAGGAATTGGTGCTGTATGTATATTGATTTCCCTGTTGCTTTTTGGAGTACAGCTTAAATCTTACCTGTCGATCAGGAAAAGAGAGCGGACGGTTTTTACAGAGAATAATACCGTTTCTCCTCTGAATTATTCCGGTTCTCCTTTTTCCGATAATTCGTTCAAAGGTAATCCTTTCGAAAATGTATCGGAAAACCAGGAGTCTGAAAATAATTATGTGCAAAAAGAGTCTCAAACCGAAGACAATCAGTCTCCTCCGAATACGCAAAGTTCGACGGGATTAAAATTAAAAATGTAGATGGGAGAAAATGATATGACCAGTATAGCAATTGATGGACCGGCGGGAGCAGGTAAAAGTACAATTGCAAAGAAAGTTGCAAAAGAACTTGGATATATTTATGTAGATACAGGAGCCCTTTATCGGGCAATCGCATATTATTTATTGACACAGAAGATTGATATCGAAGATACGATAGCATTACAGGCAGCCTGTGATCAGATCACAGTTACCATCGCTTATGAGAATGATGTGCAGCAGGTATATCTGAACGACGACAATGTAACTCCGTATCTCAGAACGGAAGAAACCGGGAATATGGCTTCCCGATCTTCTGCCAAGGCATCTGTGAGAGCTGCATTATTGGATCTGCAGCGCAATATGGCAAAGGAATACAATGTTGTCATGGATGGCAGAGATATAGGAACAAACGTACTTCCGGATGCGGAGATCAAGATTTATTTGACTGCATCGTCAAAAGAGAGGGCAAACAGAAGGTACAAAGAGCTGACCGAACAGGGCATTGCCGCAGATTTTGATCAAATTGAAGCAGATATTATAGAGCGTGATGCGAGAGACATGAATCGTGAGATCGCACCTTTAAAACAGGCAGAGGATGCTGTTTTGATTGATAGTTCCGATCTGACAATTGAGGAAGTAGTCAAGACGATCCTTTCCATTGTCGGCAATCAATAAACCGAATGATTGTGAAACCTGCACTCCACATAGACAGGCATAGCTTCAGATTGTCAATCTGTCAGCAGTTTCACATTGAAAAGGAGAAGTACTATGGAAGTTCTATTGGCAAAAACTGCCGGATTTTGTTTTGGCGTGGAACGTGCAGTGAGTACTGTGTATTCCCAGATTGGACAGGGCAACGTCTATACTTACGGCCCGATCGCGCACAATGAAGAAGTGGTTAAAGACCTTGAAAATAAGGGTGTCCATGTTGTCAACTCAGAAAATGATTTAGAACAACTGAAAGAAGGAACCGTAGTGATTCGGGCGCATGGCGTTTCAAAGCATGTATATAAAATTATCACTAAGAATCACCTTCGCCTTGTGGATGCATCCTGTCCCTTTGTCAAAAAAATACATCGTATAGTGGAAAAAGACAGTGCAGAAGGTAGACAGATCGTTATTATTGGAGATCGGACACATCCCGAAATCATTGGAATTTGCGGATGGTGCAGTACCTCACCAATCGTACTGCAAACCATAGAGGAAGCGCAAAACTTAAAGCTTCAAAACGATAAACCGATCAGTCTGGTGGCACAGACAACATTTAATCATAAGAAATTCAATTCAATAGTTGAAATTCTTCAAAAAAGAGGTTATAATATTATCGTTTAT
>CAJOMI010000197.1 GCA_905235545.1 uncultured Lachnospiraceae bacterium
GGATTGCGAATGTTTTTAGCACGACGAGAATTGCGTAGCAATGTAGTCGTGCGTAGGCATCAGTTGGGGGCAAAATACCTTTTGACCCCAACATCATATCATTTAGGTAATATCATTTTACTCAAGTTAGGCTTATCTTACTACAACAAGTATAATACATGAGTTAATTTTTTACAATAACAAACACTAAAATCACAAAAACCGTAATAACAAGCTATTGAAAAATAAAGCTATTGATACGGAAGATTCTTTTATGATAAAATATGAAAGACAAATGTCAAAACTTCCACGTAAGAATGACACAACAAAGAATAATATGAAAAAGGGAGAACATTCCATAATGATCAAAGTAGACCTGATTACCGGATTTCTGGGTTCCGGAAAAACAACATTTATAAAATATTATGTTCAATACCTCATCCAAAAAGGAGAAAAAATCGGAATCATAGAAAACGATTACGGAGCAATCAACGTGGATATGCTTCTGCTCTCACAAGAATTCGGTGATCAATGCGGAATGGAAATGGTGGTTGCATCCGATCCGGATTGTCACAGACGAAGATTCAAGACAAAATTGATCGCAATGGGCATGGAAGGATATGACCGGGTCATCGTAGAGCCGTCCGGCATATATGACGTAGATGAATTCTTCGACATCCTCTATGAAGAGCCGCTCGACCGCTGGTATACGATTGGCAATGTCATCGCCATCGTAGACGCCAAATTGGAACAGAAAATGTCCAAAGAATCCGATTACCTTCTGGTGTCACAAATTGCAGAAGCCGGGAAAGTGATATTCAGCAAAACAGGCGATGCTACTCTTTCCGATTTTGAAAATACCATACAACATATGAACAATGCTTTGACTCAGTTTCAATGTAGGCGGCAATATCATTTCCCCAATATCAACTCTGAGACAAATGATGTTCTCCTTAAGCCATGGGAAACACTAAGCGATGCTGACTTCGAACAGATTGAATCCTGCGGTTATGTACCGGAAGATCACATCAAAATGATGGTAACTTCAGGAAACAACTACCGCTCTCTCTTTTTCTTCCATGTAAAGATGTCGGAAGATGATATAAAAGATACCGTTAACGAACTGTTTCTTGATCCTTCCTACGGTCATATCTATCGGATCAAAGGATTTGTCCCCAAAACTGAGGATTGCTGGATTCAGTTAAATGCTACCGCAAACCGGATTGATATCGTTTCTACACCGGTAGGTCAGGAAGTGATCATTGTCATCGGCGAAAACCTTATGCAGGATAAAATAGCAGAATGTATTACAAAACGGAGTGACAATAAAGAAATTACAATTGGATGAAGCTATTTTATCCATTCAGATCCAATGTCAGTAACTTAAGCCGAACGTTGCTTTATATTTGTTCTGCAAAAGCAGAAGAAAAAGTTGTTTGGCGTTCCTGTTTATTCAAAACACACAAAAAATATAAGGATTTCATGATTTTTTCTTATATTTTAAATATGGTAGTTTTGTTTGTCCAATGATATACTATAACCTGTTTGTAAGGACTCACAAGCAAGTCTTGATGATTAATACAAAAATGTTCTGAAAAGAGGGATGATATGTATTGTCACATTTTTTTTGAAAAGCATAAATCTTTGATCATGTATACAATATCCGGCGTTTTATCTACCCTGGTGAACTGGGTTACCTACGCTTCCTGTACGAACATACTCCCCATAGTTTCCTACCATGATCTGATTCTGGTCAGTAATTTCATAGCATGGGGCGTTACTTTAGCATTTTCTTATGTATTTTATAAAAACTGGGTATTTGAAAGCCAGACCAATTCCCTACATGAACTGTTTTGGGAAATGATCAGTTTTGCCGGTGCCCGCCTTCTTACCGGATTGATTGAAATCTTTGGAGTTCCTTTTTTAGTCAAACTCGGTGTCAATCGCACTATCTTTGGCATAAAGGGATTTGCGGCTAAGATCTGGGTTACGATCGTGGTTACAGTACTGAATTATTTCTTCAGCAAAAATTTTGTGTTTAAGAAGCATGCATAAATCTTTCGGGAATCCGATGAGGCGCACACACATGACTTGAGTCACGTATGTGCGCCTCTTGTTTTGTCAAAAGTAAAGTCGTTACAATATACGATTTCGAATATCGATCATCCGTCACTCCACCGATTTTAACGACTCTGCCATATTGATCTTCTCAAGTTTTGCCCCCATAAATATATTCACAACAAATGCGAACACGAACGTGAGCATCACACTGTACACAAAGCTGATCGGCAATATCTGTGTCCGAAAGCATACCATATCCACTACAATCTGCGCCATGACATAGCGGTGCAGCAATACCCCTAAAAAGGAACCGATTATCACACCGAACATCGTAAGCACAAGATTCTCTCGAAACACATAGGCTGATGTCTCATTTCTGAAAAATCCCAGTACCTTGATGGTTGCGATCTCCCTGATTCTCTCCGTTATATTGATGTTAGTCAGGTTATATAGAACGATAAACGCAAGTCCCGCTGCCGACATAATCACCACAAGAACGATATAATTCAAACTGCTCATCATCTTAGCCATTCTCTCCTTCACATCTGCAAACAGCGAAACTGATGTCACATGGGAATCCTTCGCTATCTCAGCTGACTGCAGATATATATCTGCTTCCTCCGGAAAATTGATATAGGCTGTATTATATGCAAGGCTTTCGGAAAACCGGCTCTCCATTGTCTCCGGTGCCAGGAATACATAGTTATACACATGATTTTCAAATATACCTGTCACCTTTACCCTGATCTCCCTCATATCGGAATCCCGAAGGATCACCTCATCGCCCGTGGATATTCCATAGCGCTCTGCAATGCCTTCGCAGATATACGCCTCATCCTTTCCGGGAACGGAGAGTGGTCCACCGTCCGGCGTGCGAAAATGCATATAACGGTCAATGGTATCATAGTTTTCCGGAACCACAAGAGAAATCTCCTTTACATAATCCCCTGCAAGAATAT
>CAJOMI010000198.1 GCA_905235545.1 uncultured Lachnospiraceae bacterium
ATAGCGTTATGCATTATCCTGGCAATGGTTGCAGTAGGTGGTTCGATGGTTGCCGGCAAGATAAAATTGAATGCATACATGGAAGAAATGAAAAAAATGCACGGATAATAAAGTTTACAGTTCATTGTGAAAAAAGGGGGCGATATGCCCCCTCTTTTTGAATCCATTTTCGTTATTCCGAGGTTGAATGGTTCGGCTTAGAATTTAAACGTATCCTTTAACGGTGCCCAAAGCTGATCCTTATCGCTTAAGTTAAGCGCGGTTCCGTCGGCCAATTGATAGCCCTCTGCGGAAGCGGTTCCCTTGTATTCTCCGGTCAGCTGTGGCCATTCGATTCCAATCTCCGGATCGTTCCATGCAAGACCGCCTTCATCTCCCGGATGATAGAAGTCCGTACATTTATAACAAAATTCTGCGATGTCCGTCAGCACAAGGAAACCATGTGCAAATCCCTCTGAAATGTAGAATTGCTTTTTGTTCTCCTCAGATAATTCCACGCCGTACCACTGGCCGTAAGTAGGGCTGTTGCTTCTTAAGTCAACGGCAACATCGAAGACGGTTCCCTTGATGGCACGTACTAATTTTCCCTGTGGAAATTCCTTCTGAAAATGAAGACCGCGAAGTACGCCCTTGGTCGAGCAGGACTGGTTATCCTGTACAAATTTCATCGTAAGGCCGGCTTCTTCCATATCTTTCTGATTATATGTCTCCACGAAGTATCCTCTGGAATCCCCGTGTACGGTAGGTTCAATGATATATAGTCCTTCAATCGGGCATTTTGTAACTTTAATCTGTCCCATGATGATTCTCCTTTTTAAGATGATATCGGTATTTTTGAAAGTGCGAGTTCAGACGGTGCTAAATTCGCACTTTCGCATTGATATGAGATTTGCAATTGTTAAAATTCAATTTCCTGCAAATAGCGATGCAGCGCATCCTGCCAGGTCGGCAGCGGCTCGAAGCCATTTTCTTTCAACTTGCTCTTATCCAGACGGCTGTTAAATGGACGTGCGGCCTTTGACACACCGTATTCCTCTGTGGTGACCGGAAAAACGGTGATACGATCCTCACTGTATTCCTCGTGTCCAAGTTCGACAGCCTGGCGGAAGATCTCTTTTGTGAAATCATACCAGCTGATGTAGCCGCCCTCGTTGGTTGCGTGGTAATATCCGTATTTGTCAGTCTGAATCATGTCCACCAGCAGTCTTGCCAGATCATAAGTGTAGGTCGGAGTGCCAATCTGGTCATTTACAACCTTTAACTCGGTGTGATTTTTTCCAACATTTAACATTGTTTTGATAAAATTATTGCCGTTTACACCGAATACCCATGCGATCCGGACAATGAAGAATTTCTCCAGATAGTTTGTCACGGCAGTTTCACCTGCAAGTTTGGTGCTTCCGTATACATTTAACGGATTGTAATCTTTGCAATCCGGCTGCCATGGTTCGGTGCCCTGACCGTCAAATACATAGTCGGTTGAAATATACATCATAGGAATGTTCAGTTCGGAACATACCTTTGCAATATTTTTGGTTCCTCCGAAATTGATGCCGCGAACCTTGTACCGGTTCTCTTCGTCTTCCGCAGCGTCTACTGCCGTCCATGCGGCACAGTGAATCACTGCATCCGGCTGCTCAAAAATAATCCGGGCAGCAACCGCTTCCTCATCGGTCAGATCAATGGGAATATAGCGCATGGTGGTGACGGCGGATCCGTCCTGAACGCCGCTGTATGTGTCGGCAATATCACTGCCGATGCCTTCTATTCCGCGTTTTGCCAATTCATTCATAACGTCGTGGCCAAGTTGTCCGGCCACACCGGTAACGAATACCTTCATATCCATACTCCTTTTATAATATTATTGGTTTTAGGTGATTGCGAAACTCTGATTTACGTTTTTTTCATTGTGCATATTATATAGTTCCATCGCAGGCACGAGCTGAAGCATACCTTCGAACTAAGCTCACTCCGTTCGCTAAGGTCTCAGGCATTGCACTCCGTCTCCGGCGTAGTGGTACTAAATTCGTGTTACACACTCATTAAGTACCAACGCCTGCGCCAGGGTCTGCTTATGGAATCTATATAATATGCACAATAGATTCAAGTTGTATATGGAGTTTCGCAATTACCTAAATGATTGGTTCAGATAGCATCTCGCGATCCTCTAGCGATTGCCATACATCTTCTCGTAATAATTCTGATATTCACCGGAAATGATGGTCTCCCACCACTCCTTGTTGTCGAGATACCACTGAATGGTTTTCTTGATACCGTCGGCAAACTTGGTCTCCGGAAGCCAGCCGAGTTCATTGTGAATCTTGGTCGGATCGATTGCGTAGCGCATATCATGACCCTTGCGGTCTGTCACATAGGTGATCAGGCTTTCCGGTTTGCCAAGTTCTTTGCAGATGATCTTGACGATATCAATATTCTTCATTTCGTTGTGTCCACCGATGTTATAAACTTCGCCGACACGTCCCTTGTGGATGATCAGATCGATGGCTTTACAGTGATCCTCTACATAGAGCCAGTCACGGACATTTTCTCCCTTGCCGTATACCGGGAGAGGCTTATCATTTAACGCATTGGCGATCATCAGAGGAATCAACTTCTCCGGGAAATGATAAGGTCCATAGTTGTTGGAACAACGGCTGATAGTGACAGGGAGTCCGTAGGTTCTGTGATATGCAAGCACTAACAGATCGGCGCCTGCTTTGGAAGAACTGTACGGGCTGCTTGTGTGGATCGGTGTCTCCTCGGTGAAGAACAGATCCGGACGGTCTAACGGAAGATCGCCGTATACCTCATCGGTGGAAACCTGATGGTAACGGGTGATGCCGTATTTTCTGCAGGCATCCATGAGCACTGCGGTTCCTTTAATATTGGTATCAAGGAATACTTCCGGATTCTCAATGGAGCGGTCAACATGGCTCTCAGCCGCAAAGTTTACAACGATGTCAGGATGTTCCTCTTCAAATAATTTGTAAACCGCCTCACGGTCGGTGATGCTTTCCTTTACAAAGCGGAAATTAGGATTGTCCATAACCGGTGCAAGGGTAGATAAATTACCCGCATAGGTCAGGCAGTCCAGACATACGATCCGGTAATCCGGATACTTGCCTAACATGTGAAAAATAAAGTTGCTTCCGATAAATCCGGCTCCGCCGGTTACTATAATTGTCATAATCGTTCTCCTTTTTGTGATTTTAGTGCGTTAGGTAATTGCGAAACTCCTTAATATTGTATATTGGATTGTACATATTGTACAGATTCCATAAACAGGTGCTTTGGAGCCGCCGGTACTTAATGAGCAGAATTTAGTACCGCTGCGTGCGACAAGCAGCGAAAGCGTGCCTGTGATGGAACTGTATAATATGTACAATTCTGAAAAACAAACAAGAGTTTCGCAATTGCCTGGATTTAGTGCAGTACATCGAGGTACTTTCCGTCCAATACATCTTTCAGATATTGTCCGTACTGGTTCTTTTTAAGGATCTCATAGACTTTGAGGACATCCTCTTTTGAAATCCATCCGTTCAGATATGCGATCTCTTCCAGACACGCAATCTTGCGGTGCTGGTGAGTCTCCACAGTTTTCACGAAATTGGTGGCATCTACCAGACTTTCGTGGGTTCCGGTGTCTAACCAGGTAAAGCCCTGACCGAGCAGTTCTACATTGAGACTGTTATTTTCCAGATAAATGCGGTTCAAATCGGTAATCTCCAATTCACCTCGTGCGCTCGGCTTTAGATTCTTTGCGTATTCCACGACATTGTTGTCGTAGAAATAAAGACCGGTTACGCAGTAGTTGCTCTTTGGTTTTTCCGGTTTCTCCTCGATGGAAATGGCCTTTCCTTCACTGTTGAATTCCACAATGCCGAAGCGTTCCGGATCATCCACATAATATCCGAATACAGTTGCTCCTTTTCCGTTTTCTGCGTTCTCTACGGCAGCCTTCAGACGTTTCCGGAGTCCGTGTCCGGAAAAGATATTGTCACCCAATACCATTGCCACCGTGTCATCACCGATGAATTCCCCACCGATGATAAAGGCCTGTGCCAGTCCGTCCGGACTCGGTTGCACCGCATAGGAGAGTGTGACGCCAAACTGGTGACCGTCTCCTAACAGTTCTTTGAACCGTGGTGTGTCCTGCGGTGTGGAAATGATCAGGATATCCCGAATCCCCGCATTCATCAGGACAGACATCGGATAGTAGATCATCGGTTTGTCATAAATTGGCAGTAACTGTTTTGAAGTTACCATGGTCAGCGGATAAAGGCGTGTGCCTGAACCACCGGCTAAAATGATTCCTTTCATGAGAATAAACCTCCTTATCTGATACTTATTATGTTCATTTCTCTGCTGTTATTTCACATTATAAAAGGTGACGTAACGTCACCTGCAAGTACTTTTTTTGTAACTTTTCAGAGCCATGCAGAAAACAGACGGCTCATGCTTGCATGAAAGCCGGATGTTTTCTATATGGCGAAGTAACCACATTCCGACCTAAGAATTTCCTCTGTTCCTTTAGAAGAGTAGCTAAA
>CAJOMI010000199.1 GCA_905235545.1 uncultured Lachnospiraceae bacterium
CCTCGCGGAGCGTATATCTCAGACGGAGATTGAACCCCGCCTGAGACAAGTTTGTTGCCCCAGCCTTCGCTCTGCTTAGAGGCGTGGGTCATCTTCGTCTGAGATATATAAGTTTTTTACAGTCGGGTAACAACCGGTTTTCCCTCTGCATCAAGAAGTGGCGTCAGTCCTGCACCATAACCATGTTTCACGAACAGATAATTCACTCCTGTCTCCCTATCGACCAAAACCATTTTTTCAAGTGTAAAGTCACTTCCTTCTTTGAATGCTGCTACAAATCTCTCCTCTTTTTTGCTCATCTTTATTTCCTCCTGTTTTTTGTTATTGTCTTTGTTCCTTAACGACATACTCAGTATATAACAAATATCTCAGAAGAAACATCGATTTTACTTACAATTACCTTACGATCCTGTAAGGTTACGGGATTTAGAAACCACAATCCCACCAATCACAATTAACGTGACGGTGGGATTGTGACAACACAAATTAACATCATCTTATTTTTCCAGTTCCCGGTACATTGTTTCTTTTAAGTCCAAAATATACTGTAACCCCTCTGAAAGAGCAACGGAAGTCTTCACGGATTTATCTCTTGTGGTGATCTCGATCTTGTTCTCTTTCAGATTACGAGGGCTTACTACAACACGGATTGGCACACCCAATAAATCTGCGTCTGCAAACATCTCACCCGGTCGAATCCCCTCTCTGTCATCATAAATCACTTCCACTTTGTTACTCTGAAGTTTTTCATAGAAGTCATCTGCCAGTTTTTTGGTCTCTTCATCATCCGGACGAAGGCAGCAAAGGTGTACTTCCCAAGGTGCAATGGAGATTGGCCAGATTGGGCCATAATCATCATGCTTTGCCTCACAGATTGAAGCCGCCAGACGTCCCACACCGATTCCGTAACAGCCCATGATCGGATAATGTTTGTTACCCTCTTGGTCAACATACTGCATCTTCATTGCCTTTGTATATTTGGTTCCCAACTGGAAGATATTACCCACTTCAATACCACGTTTAATGGTAATTGCAGGCTTTCCGCAACATGGACAGATGTTGCCCTCTTTTACCTTTGCGATATCCACATAGGTAACATTTTTCAAGTCTCTCTCCAAATTCAGGCCGGTATAGTGATACCCCTCTTTGTTGGCACCTGCCACAAGGCTATCGATTCCCCGCAAAGAAAGATCCACATAGTAGATGACCTGATCGGAAATCTGATATGGACCAATATAGCCGGCAACCAATGGTGCATCCGCTGTAATCTCTGCCGGATGAATCTCTTCTCCCACCAGGTTGCGAAGTTTTGTCTCATTTACTTCATAATCTCCACGTACAAAAGCTACTACATAGGTATCATCTGCATTTTTCTGATATACAACTGCCTTGCAGGAAGCAATCACATCACTCTTTAAAAATGCACACACATCTTCGATCGTCTTACAACCCGGAGTTTCCACACATTCCAGAGACTCAGGGTTACCGGAAGACGAATTTTCTACAATATTCTCTGCTGCTTCCATATTGGCTCTGTAATCACAGGCATCACACAGTACAATGGAATCCTCTCCCACTTCATTTAATAGCATATATTCATGGGAAACGCTTCCGCCCATCATACCGGAATCCGAAGCCACCGTCACAACCTCCGGCACACCCGCTCTTTGGAATATGCGGTTATATGCGTCATAACACTTTTGATAATACACTTCCAGATCCTCCTGGGAAGTGTGAAACGAATAGGCATCTTTCATCGTAAATTCGCGCACACGGATCATTCCGGCTCTCGGTCTTGCCTCATCCCGGAATTTTCTCTGAATCTGATAGATCATAAAAGGATACTGTTGATAGGACTGTCCATATTCCCTCACCAGTTGAACTGCAGCTTCCTCGTGGGTCATTCCCAGAACCAGTTTGGAATGATTGCGATCCTCAAAGCGAACCAGCTCATCTCCAATGCTTTCATAACGTCCGGACTCTTCCCAAAGATCTGCCGGCATCACAACCGGAAATAATACTTCCTGACCATCAATGGCATTCATTTCTTCCCGGATAATGTTTTCTATCTTAGTAGTAATTCTTCTAAGAATTGGAAACTCCGAAAAAATTCCGTTTCCGACATATTTCATATAACCGCCACGCACCATGAGCGCATGACTGTCCATGACGCAGTCTGCCGGTCTTTCTTTAAATCTCTGTCCTACTAAATTCTTAATCTTCATACTGTTATCCATCCTTTCTTTCCTTTGAAATAAAAAAGTCCTAAGTATACTAAACTATACTTAGGACGAACTATATCCGCGTTACCACCTAACTTCAGATCATAATCTGCTCTCATTGTAAGCCAACACTCACATGTCTATTATAACGGTGACCTCCGGCAGAAGTTTCAGATGCTTATCCGTTTTCTCTTCTGCTGCTCATAAGCTGGTTCTATATTCAAGTGTCCAAAGTCTTGCACCAACCGACTTCTCTCTGCGGAACTTCAATATATACTATTCTTAATCAATGCATTTATAACAAGATACCACAGTTACAAATGGTTGTAAAGTTCTTTTTATCATTCAAGTCCCGCTCGCGAGACCTGGCGCCGGATTTGCGACCGCCTTCGCTCTGCTTAGAGGCGTGGGTCATCTTCGTCTGAGATATACCATCCTCTACTCAAAATCCGTGTGGCTTCCCTTCGGGAATAGAATCTGTACCTCCGTAAACTTTCCATATTCGGAAGTAAGCGCAATCCCGATTCCCATCTTCTCACATAACGTCTTGCAGAGATAAAGCCCGAGGCCGGTGGATTTGCTTTCGGATAGGCGTCCGTTCGTTCCGGTAAATCCCTTGTCAAACACCCGTCCCTGCTCACTGTCTTCAATCCCGATTCCGTTATCCCGCACGGAGAGTATGACCAGCTCGTCCTTCTCCTCAGCAGAAAAAGATAGCTGCCTGTCCTCTTTTGCAGAATATTTGATGCTGTTACCAATGATCTGACCTAAGATATCATCCATTTGCTGTCTGCATATACCTCTTTATCCACATCCCGGATGTCAATACGGAAACGGGATGCGATCAGATTTCTCTTATTCTTGCGTACAGCGGCATTCACAATCTCCTTCAGACTGCATTTGCGGATCAGGTAATCCTTTTCCACTGTGCTGCTTCTGGCATAATAAAGTGCCTGTTCCGTGTAGGCTTCGATCCGGTCCAGTTCGTCCCCAATCTTCGTAGCCTTAAATTCCGGATGATTTTCCAGAATCAGTCTTGCACCTGCAATCGGCAGTTTGACCTCATGAATCCACATCTCGATATAATCCTTGTAATCCTCCCGCTGCCTTCTCATCGCACTGACATTTTCCAGTCTTGATTTCTCGGTCTCCTGCAATATTTCGTAGAGAATCTTTCCCTCGGCAAAGGACGGTTCCTCCACCACCTCTGTGATCAGATACTTCTGATCCAGCTCTGCCAATCGGTCGGACAGACGGTTATAGTAATGCTTTTTGATCTGATATTCCACCGTCATCCCAATACTAACAGCTGCCAGAATGCTGACCGGTATGTAGATCCGGATCATCGCATCCACCGGATAACAATATAGCAGAATCTCTATCGTGATCAGCGCAAAGAAAAGAAACGCGATTTCAAATATTTTGTCCTTTAAATAATTTCCCGGTTTCATATAAGCAGATACCCCTGTCCCCGTTTAGTCACAATCTGGTCTTTCAGTCCCAGTTCCTCTAACTTAGCCCTCACTCTTGTCATATTGACGGTCAGGGTATTGTCATCCACAAACTCATCCGAATCCCAAAGATATTCCATGATCGCATCCCTTGAAACGATCTGATTTCTCTGTTCCATCAGACATTGCATAATCTTGCGCTCATTTTTGGAAAGTTCTACAATTCTTCCGTCATGTTCCAATCTGCTCTCCCCAATATTGAGTGTAAATGCATCCGTCTGAATCTTATTTCCTGCGTCCGAAGAACGGTCCATCCGCTTAAGGATTGCCGCGATCCTCGCAAGAAGAATCTGGGTATTGAATGGTTTTGTCACATAATCATCAGCCCCAAAACTCATGGAAAGCAGTTCGTCCATATCACTATCCCGGCTGGTCATCATGATCACCGGCACATCCGATTCCTTCCGCACCTCTTTTAATATGTGTTCTCCGTCCGTGTTCGGCAGGTTGATATCCAACAGGATCAGGTCATAATCGCCCGCAAGCAGCACCGAAATGCTGTTCTTAAAATCCGTAACCGGACTCACCTCATATCCGTTCTTTTCCAGAAATACTTTTAGCTCGCTGCGAAGCGTTTCGTCATCCTCTACGATTGCAATCCGTTTCATATTAATCTCCATTCTGTCGCCTTTTGTTTTTTGAAATAACTCTGTTTTTTCAATTAATTCTTCGATCGTTGTTTAAGTTTCTTCCTTTTCTTTTTAACATCATATCGTATCTATTCAGCTATGCTTCATAGACTTTTCGAAAACCATCAGTATCTCTCCACATACTCCTTAAATCTCGGAAGACGCAATGTTATCTGTCCCCTGACAGACCCATCGATAACACCTTTTTCGATCAGCCTTTTTCTTGGCTCACTCCATTCATTATGCTTCTTTTTTGTTAACTCAAGGATTTCATTCACCGTCATTGTATCCTTTTGCACAATAAATGTGAGAAACCATTTTTCTGAAGCTCTAAGTTCACTCCATATCTTATCATATACCTTCTGTGA
>CAJOMI010000200.1 GCA_905235545.1 uncultured Lachnospiraceae bacterium
CGAGTTTCTGAGAATGGGTAATCTCTGTTTCATCATCAAGTGTCAAATATGGATACATCATGTTTCGATTCCTCCTTATCCAAAATACTGCTGCATCAAGCTATCAAATAATTGTTGGGTTTCATCTAGTGCTTTCTGTACTACAACTTTTGATTTGTCGACTTGTTTGATATAGTCTAAAAACTGATTTTGAAGTTCCATAGGTGGAACAATAAAAACCTTTTCTTCAAGTTTTGACTTAGACAGAATTCCTTTTAATGCCATATTTATATCTTCCACCAAGTATCCTTTGGAAATTTGAAGCAAAATATATAAAAATAAAGTGTTGTATTGTTCAGGAACAATGGCATTAATCTGCTGATTAAAAGCAACCCTTCTATCAGTTACACAAACTCTTCCAATACTAGCAATACTTCCTGCAATACATGCCATTAGTATGGCGTTTTCGTCAACACATCTTCCTTCTTTCGAACCAGATTCTGATAATCTTTCCGTAGCTTCAGTTGGGTTCAGCAATCCTGTAACAATGTTGTCTGTTTTTATCCATTCCATGTAATTCCCGTAATATTCAGAAACTTTTCTTGAGGGAGTATTACCTGTAATTACTTTGCACGTTTTTCCTAATTCCTTTGTTTCATATCCATGCGGATTTATTCTTGGGTCCCCAAACATCTCGACAAATCGGGCTTTAATGAGTTCATCTAGCTTAGATAATTCACTCTTACGATTATCTATAATATTCTGCAATATACCTATCTTTTCTACTATTTTTTGTGCTTGCTCAGACTCATAAATAGGCAACTCCAGGGAGTCAATGTGTTCATTTCTAATATTATTAATATTTGCACCGATAGCAACTTCAGAAATTTTTCTTCTATAAACATCACTTTGGAAGTACTTCCCCAAATAATCGGCTATGTCCTTACTTGGTCTAACAACCTTACAAAAAGCACCAAAGGTACAAGGTGAATCAAAGGCAATGCTGGCTGCCTTTCCGACAAGTTGCTTACTTCCACTCGATGCACAAATCAGCACATCTCCTCTTTTCAGATATTGTTCATCTGATACTTTACTTTTATCAACATAAACAACATCATCAAAATTTATCTTTCCATCATCAATGTTATTTGCTCTCAAAAGAATTACAGAATCATCATCTAAAGAATCATGTAAATCCTCAGGTTTATATGAAACTCCTCTTACCTGTTTGGCTAGATTTTTAACCTTAGTTTTCTCCATCTATCATCCCTACAAATCTCAATTTATTTAATATCCAACAATTTCTTAAGTTCTTTAAATTCGCTTTGAATTGTTTCTTCAAGATTCTCTATATCAGCAATAATCTCAGATGTCGGTGGATATTCAACCGGGACATATTCTATCGCCTTATATTTATTGATAGAGAGATCATAACTGTTCTTTCTTATCTCTTCGACCGGAACCAAGAAACTTTGCTCTGTCCTCTCGCGATCCTTTTCCTTTTCAAGATTATGGAAACGCTCAATGATATCCGGAATATCATTCTCACTGATAGGACTACGTTTGTCATCAAGGCTGAATCCATCGGATTTCATATCATAAAACCAGACATCTTCTGTGCCTCCGGAATTGGTTTTTGTAAATACCAGCACTGCAGTTGACACTCCGGCGTATGGTTTAAATACCCCGGACGGCATGGAAATAACGGCCCTTAATTGCTGTTTGTCTACCAACTCCTTACGAAGTGCAGTATGCGCTTTGCTGCTTCCAAACAAAACACCATCAGGAACGATAGAAGCGCACCTTCCGCCCACCTTCAGCATTTTTGTAAATAACGCCATGAATAAGAGTTCCGTCTTACGCGTACTGCATAGCGCGAGTAAATCCTTGCTTATCTCCTCCTGGAATACACTGCCTGTAAAAGGTGGATTTGCCATAATCAATGTGTATTCATCACGTTCATCGTTATCTCCCGAAAGAGAATCCTGGTATTTGATATTAGGGTCCTCCACTCCATGGAGCATCATGTTCATCGCTCCTATTCGAAGCATTGACTGATCTGTGTCAAAACCGGAAAACATCCCCGACTTAAAATACTTAAGATTATCGCTTTTCATCAGTTCTGTTTTCTGATGTTCCGAAACATATGTTGCGCTGGAGAGTAAGAAACCAGCGCTACCCATTGCCGGATCCAGCATTTTATCTGACAAAGTAGGCTGCATCAATTCCACGATCATATTTATGATATGTCTCGGCGTTCTGAACTGACCATTTTCTCCTGCAGACGCAATCTTGCCGAGAAGATATTCATAGACATCGCCCATAATGTCCTTGTTATTCATATCCATGGCATCGATGCCATCAACAACCTTTGCAAGCACCTTGGGAGTGGGTATAAGGAACACAGTCTCCTTCATATAGCGACTAAATGCCGTATCCTTACCTTCACCAATTGTCTTAATGAATGGAAATACATAGGTTTGAATATTGCTCAGCATTTCCTCCGGTTCAAAGTTATGAAATACATTCCAACGAAGATTTTTATAATCGGTTTCAACTCTCGGATTATCGCTGATTACACAAATACCCTCTTTAAAAACCTTGTTCTTAAGTGGCACTCCGAGAACATTTGCGTTAGCTTCAGCCTTAAGCTGATTATCATCCAGCAGTTTCATAAACATCAGATATGTAATCTGTTCAAGAACTGTAATCGGACTGGTAATTCCTCCTGTCCATATAGTGTCCCAGATGGAATCCACTTTGTTTTTCATTTCGCCAGTAATCACGTTAATCCCTCTCAGTCTTATTATTTTAAATCACGCATTTAAGCTGTTCTTATCGAAAAGTGACAATATCATCCACTTTACACTTAAGAACCTTGCAAATCTTCTCAACGCTCTCTAAGCTCACATACTCATTTCTGCGAATCCTAATCATTATGTTTCCACTGAATCCGGCAGCTCTCTGAAGTTCGATATCCTTCATGCTTTTTTCTTTCAAAATCTTG
>CAJOMI010000201.1 GCA_905235545.1 uncultured Lachnospiraceae bacterium
CTCGCCTGGAAAATCTCCAGATCCCGCACCAGACTTGTGGGCTTGCAGGATATATACACGATCTCATCCACGCCATAGGCAATGATCTTCTCGATTGCCTTCGGGTGGATGCCGTCTCTCGGCGGATCCAACACAATGATATCCGGTTTTTCCTCTATCTCATCTATCACTTTTAGCACATCTCCGGCAATAAACTCACAATTATCCAACCTATTTAGCGCAGCGTTTTCTTTCGCAGCCTCCACTGCCTCCTCCACAATTTCCACACCGATCACCTTCTTTGCCACCGGCGCCAGCATCTGGGCAATGGTTCCCGTGCCGCTGTAAAGGTCAAAGATCACCTTATCACTGAATCTTTCCAATGAGCTGTCAGTATGTGATACTTCTGTTCCGTC
This sequence comes from uncultured Lachnospiraceae bacterium, assembly GCA_905235545.1. Taxonomy (GTDB): domain Bacteria; phylum Bacillota; class Clostridia; order Lachnospirales; family Lachnospiraceae; genus CAG-590. The sequence continues at coordinate 396 of CAJOMI010000201.1, forward strand.
ACCCGGCAGACCAAGCACATACGATCTTGCCGTCTCATAGAGCACCTCCGCGCTCAGGGAGTTCGTCTGGAAAAAAGAAAACGGAGAGATCTTGAACTGTAACCCCAATATCGTCTCATAAACAAAATCCTGCCCGTAAAGTGTCACGATTTTCTCCGGGATCACCGCATCTGACAGGCTGTCGTTGTGCGTGTGTAAAATGCCGACAATCTTTCCATGCAACGGGAGTGCAAGCAATTCTTCCACCAGTTCATCCAGACACAAACACTCCATATCCTGTGTCGTTGTGACCAGATTGACCAGAATCTCTTTGCTTCTCGCTGTCTGCCGCACCACCAGATGGCGCAATACCCCTACATGCTGCATCTTCTTATAAAAAGGAACCTGTCGTTCCGTGTAAAAATCGAGCACCGTCCGGAGAATCTTCACATAATCCGAATCCACGATCCGACATCCGTCCACCGTCACGATATCGTGGAAACTTCCTTTCTTGTGCATTCCCAGCGCCAGAGGACCATCCTTATACGCATCGCCAAATGAAAATTCCATCTTATTCCGGTAGGCTTCCTGCACCGGACTTCCCTTGATGCCTTCCCATTCATAATCTGAGATCACACCGTCCAGCAAGTCCTTGACCTGCTTCTCTTTTAACTGTAACTGATTCCCGTAGCTGAGCGTCTGATACGCGCATCCTCCGCAGATTCCAAAATGAGGGCACTTCGGTTCTGCATCTTCTATCTCGGCGCGTTCAAGCACCTCCAGCAGACGTCCCTCTCCGCTGCCCTTGCGCAGTTTCTTCACGGAAAATTGTACCTTCTGCCCTTTCAATGCGCCCTTCACACTGATCACCCGATCCTCTACTCTCACATATCCCTTATTGGGAAATGCATAGCGTTCTACGATTCCCTCACAAACCTGTCCCTTTTTCATATCCTCTTTCCTCTTCTCTAAAATGACCGTTTTTCAAATTCTAATTCAGATTCTCATCAATATATTCCGGATACGGTCTCTTATTTACCTCGTCTGTATGCTCCCGGTACCACGCATAGGATTCCCGAATTCCTTCCTCCAGCGGTTTCGTCTTAGGAAGCAGGGCCTTCTGCTTTTCCACGTCCAACACATACGCATAATCCGCAAAACAGAAATAACTCCTCTGCGGGATATCCTGCATCACCTCTTTGCAGTTTGCATTCTTTCCCGCTGCTTCATAACAGAGTTTAACCCAGTCTCTTACCGAAATGGTTTCCTCATTGCCCACATTCCATACATGATTCTCCGGTCTGTTCTCCAGGATCTTATCCATCACCCGGCACAGATCTTCCACATGGAAAAATTGCAGTGTCAATTCTCCTTTTTTCGGCAGATAAAATGTCCGGTCTGCCATTGCGCAGTCAAACACAAATGCCTCCCGGTACACATTATTATATGGTCCATAGAGATACGGCGGTCTCAACACATATGCCTGTGGCACACGGGCAAACAATGCCTTTTCCGCCGCAATCTTGTCTGTTCCGTATGCACCCCAGAATTTATTTTCCGCCAGGACGCCATCCTCCGTAAAAGGCTGTGTTCCGTACTCCGGATACACCGCACTGGAGCTGATCAGAATATAATCCCGAAAGGTGATGCCGCTGTCTAACAATTGCACCACATCCTGCTCCGTATAAGCATTTACATCGAGAACTGCGTCAAATTCGCTTCCCTTAAGAAGGTCTCCTAATGCGTTGCGGTCTCCTTCGATCAAATGTACCCCATCTACCTGCTTGTGGTGATTGCGGTTTAAGACGTATACCTCGTCCCCTTTTTTCGCATAATACTCTGCCACATACTTACTGACAAATACCGTTCCTCCGGTCACCAGAATTTTCCGCATTCCGCATCTCTCCTTCCTGTTTATATATCTCATTAGGCGATTGCGAAACTCCAATTTACACCTTTTTCATTGTGTATATTATGATGTAGGGCTGTCTGCAAACGCCGGCTGGTCTGTTTAATAAAACTCCTTGTACACATCCCGCAGGGATGACTTTAACAACCCATGCGTATAATGAAAATTACCTTGTTTATCCACGTCAATCATCAAAAATGTGTGCTTTCTTTCATCCTGTCTCGGATAGGAAATGCTGCCCGGATTCAGAATCGTAACGTCCTTTCCCACTTCCAGAAACGGCACATGGGTATGTCCGAACATCACGATATCATATCCATTATCCAGCGCATACTGTCTTAAATGTTCCACACCGCTTCCCACATAAAACCGGTGTCCATGGGTAATAAATACCTTCTTGTCCGCGATCATAAAAGAATCCTGATCCGGCAGCGCAATATCGTAATCGTTATTTCCCGCAATCATGTGCGTCTCACAGCTTGCAAGACTTCGAATATATTCCGGACCACGCTCAATGTCTCCCAGATGAATGAACATATCAATGTCTCCCACCTGTTCGATCACCTGCTTCACGTCATCATTTTTTCCATGTGAATCACTTATCACCAGTATACGCATCTCTTTTTCCCTTCCTTATTTTTCATTGTTCCGA
>CAJOMI010000202.1 GCA_905235545.1 uncultured Lachnospiraceae bacterium
GTATCAAAATAGATTGGATATCCATATTGTTTATCCCGATAGGTGACCGCCTTCTTCGCCACATCCGGATACTGCTCTTGCCAAAAGGTATCATCAAACCAGATATTTTCCTCTGCCATGCCACTGTCCCTTGCTAGTTCCAGTTGATCATTGCCCGCAAGATATACATCCGGTCCGTTTCCGTTTTGATTTTCCTGATTCATATCCTGAAACAGATTGACACCGTCATAGTACACCAGATCCACCTTGAACCCGTATTCTTTCTCAAAATTCTGTGCCTCTTTTTCAATCCATTCCCGATCCGTATCACTGGTGTACCAACAGGTCACCGTATCCTGTTCCGCATTATCCTTTAAATACTTCGCAAGATTTTCATAGGTCACGGTTCCGGTAAATGGCTCTCTTTGTACTGCGTCTTCAGCAGAGCCACCACATCCGGACAGACTTGTCCACGCCATCACCACAATCAAAAGCGTAGCGATCATTCTTTTTTTATTCTGCAATATACTGCAATATCTCATTCTTGTACTCCTATCCGCTTAAAAGAGCGGCTCTTTTAAAATCGCGGTTCCAACACCCTTTTCCGTGAAGAACTCAAGCAAAAGACAATGTTCCACACGACCGTCTAATACATGGACTCTCGACACTCCGTTCTCGATCGCATCGATACAGTTGGTAAGTTTCGGAAGCATACCGCCGCCCACGACTCCTTTTTCGATAAATGCCTTGGCCTCATTGATATCCATCTCGGAAATCAGTGTATCCTTGTCCTCCGGATCGATAAACACGCCTTCAATATCTGTCAAAAATACAAGTTTTTCAGCCTTTACCGCCTTGGCGATCGCGCAGGCAGCATCATCTGCATTGATATTGTAGCTTTCAAAATCTTCCGAAGATCCGATCGGTGCTACAACCGGAATAAAATCATTGTCAATCAGCGTATCCAGTATCTGACTGTTCACACTCTTCACTTCTCCGACATAACCGATATCCTTACCGCCCGGAAAACGCTTGGTAACCGTCATCAATCCGGCATCTTTACCGCTGATACCGACTGCATTTAAGCCTAACTTCTGCATCATCTGCACAAGACTCTTATTTACCTTGGAAAGTACCATCTCCGCAATCTCCATGGTCTCTTCGTCCGTCACCCGCAAGCCATTGATGAATTCCGGTTCCTTTCCGATTGCCTGCACCCATTTGCTGATCTCTTTTCCCCCACCATGTACGATGATCGGTTTCAGTCCGATCAGTTTAAGAAGTGCAACATCTTTGATCACATTATACTTCAAATCCTCGTCCAGCATTGCGCTTCCGCCATATTTAACTACAATTTTCTTTCCATTGAACTTTTGAATATATGGCAAGGCCTCGATCAAGGTCTGTGCCTTTGCAATAACCTGTTCCATATTATTGTTCTTGTTAATCATTTTTTTCATCCTTCCTTTATCCGGGTATTCTATAATTGCAACCCGATTTTTTATTATAACACTCTTTGCACGTAATGTATAGAAAAAATCGAATCGGTTCATGATTTCATAATTATACATATATACTGCATAATATGCAAGTGGTTTCTTTTAATTTCCGTTGAAAAAAGCTTGCATATTATTTATAATCGTTGTATATTAGTCAATAGATGTTTTCGAAAACGAAGATATGTTTCGAGACAGAATATGAAATTTTACATGATTTAAGGAGGATGTTTCACCATGAAAGAAAAAGTTGTATTGGCTTATTCCGGCGGTCTTGATACTACTGCCATCATTCCTTGGTTGAAGGAGAATTATGATTACGATGTAATCTGTGTATGTATTGATGTTGGACAGGAAAGCGAGTTAGAGGGATTGGAAGAAAGAGCTCTCTCAAGCGGAGCTTCTAAATGCTACATATTAGACGTTGTCGATGAATTCTGCGATGACTATATCGTTCCTACCGTTCAGGCAGGCGCCGTATATGAAAATGAATATTTGCTCGGTACTTCCATGGCAAGACCATTGATCGGTAAGATTTTAGTGGATATCGCTCACAAAGAGGGTGCCGTTGCAATCTGTCACGGTGCTACCGGAAAGGGTAATGATCAGGTGCGTTTCGAGCTTGCGATCAAGGCATTCGGACCGGAGCTTAAGATCATCGCTGCATGGAGACAGGATTCCTGGACCATGAGTTCCCGTGAAGACGAGATTGAATACTGTAAAGCACATGGAATCAACCTTCCGTTCTCCGCAGATTCTTCTTACAGCCGTGACCGCAATATCTGGCATATCAGTCACGAAGGTCTGGAGTTAGAGGATCCTGCCAACGAGCCGAATTACGATCATTTACTTGTACTTGGAACTTATCCGGAAAAAGCTCCGGATGAACCGGAATATGTAACCATCAATTTTGAAAAGGGTGTTCCGACAGCTGTAAACGGCAAAGAGATGAAGGTATCCGATATCATCCGTGAGTTGAACCGTTTAGGCGGCAAGCACGGTGTTGGTATCGTAGATATTGTAGAGAACCGCGTAGTTGGTATGAAATCCCGTGGTGTCTATGAGACGCCGGGTGGAACCATCCTGATGGCTGCTCACAATCAGTTAGAGGAATTGATTCTTGACCGCGAGACCTTATCTTTCAAGAAAACGATCGGAGACAAGTTTGCAGATGTCGTATACGAAGGTAAGTGGTGGTCTCCGCTTCGCGAAGCATTACAGGCATTTGTGGTTTCCACACAGGAGCGTGTGACCGGTGAAGTGAAGTTCAAGCTTTACAAGGGTAACATCATCAAAGCAGGTACGACTTCTCCATATTCTCTGTACTCAGAGTCATTGGCAAGTTTCACGACCGGTGATCTTTATGACCACAAGGATGCTGAGGGATTCATCAATCTCTTCGGTCTTTCCACAAAGGTTCGTGCAATGTTAGATGCAGATCGCAAATAATAATGCAT
>CAJOMI010000203.1 GCA_905235545.1 uncultured Lachnospiraceae bacterium
CCTTCTTATATGGTCTTCGTTTTTGTTGTGGTTGTTTTACTGTCCGTGGTAGTGACAGGACTTATTCTTGCCAGATGGGTAGGTTATTCCATGCTCACATCTTTAACGATGTTGATGAAAGGCACCAGAGAAATTGCAGAGGGTAATCTTGAATATGAGATTCAGGTAGATACAGGAGATGAACTCGGAGTCCTGGGCAGAGATTTTGACAGGATGCGGAGAAAATTAAAATCTGCCGAAGAGGAAAGAAACGAATATGAAAACAATCGCAGAGAGTTGCTTGCAGGGATATCCCATGATTTGCGGTCACCGCTCACATCAATTAAGGGATACGCCATTGGATTAAAGGATGGCATTGCAGATACGAAAGAGAAAAGGGAACGCTATTATGATGCCATTTTGACAAGAACAGAGGATATGGAACGACTTACAGGCAGCCTTTCCTATCTGACAAAACTTGAAAATGGGAAAAGTATTCTTCATATGGAAAGCGTGTGCCTGGATGAATATTTGAAACAGTTTTTACAGGAGAAAGCTGCTTATACAGAGGAAAAGAAGGTCAGGATTGACTACTTTAATTCAATAAAACAAGCAGAAGTACAGATGGATTTGCACGAAATGAAAAGAGTGTTTACAAATCTTCTTGAAAATTCGGTGAGATACCGTACGAAGGCGACCTCTGTCATTACGTTATCGGTAGATTCGGAGAACGATAATGTAGTCATTCAATTTAAAGATGATGGCCCGGGAGTTCCCGAGCAGTATATTTCCCATATTTTCGACAGCTTTTTCCGGGTGGATGTATCAAGAACCAATCCGGGGCAGGGAAGTGGTCTGGGCCTCGCAATCGTGAAGCAAATTGTGGAGGGACATGAAGGAACGGTAAGTGCATATAGTGAGGAAGGACTTGGCATTGTAATCAAGCTACCGGTTTTGAAAGGAATAGAATAGAATGAAGAAAATATTGATCGTAGAGGATGATAGGCTGACAGCAGAGTTAGAAAGAGATTATCTGGAGGCAGCGGGATATGCAGTGGAGATTAGCGGGAATGGCATTGACGGGCTTGCACATTTAAAGGAAGAGGAATATGCGCTTACAATATTGGATGTAATGCTGCCGGGAATGAGCGGATTTGATATATTGAGAGAGATCAGAAAGGATCATCCGGTCATCATGGTCACGGCACGTCATGAGGATATTGACAAAATCAGAGGTCTTGGTCTCGGGGCAGACGATTATGTGATAAAACCATTTAATCCGGGAGAATTGGTTGCGCGGGTCAAGGCACATATCGGGATTCATGAACGTCTTTTAAAAGATGCCGGTACGATGAAAAGCAGTCCGGATATCATAGAATCGGGAGATTTGAAAATTCTCGTTTCCTATCGTCAGGTCTTTGTGGAAGGAAAAGAGGTCGAGTTGAAAAATAAAGAATATGAGCTGCTCTATTTTCTTGCAACCAATCCGGGCATTGTATTTTCCAAAGATACGCTTTTTGACCGGATATGGGGCATGGATGCGAACGGCGATACAGCGACGGTTACCGTCCATATTAACAGATTGCGTGAGAAAATAGAAAAAAATCCATCGGAACCGGAATATATCCAGACAGTATGGGGAGTTGGATATCGATTTGCCAGAAATTGACAATATTGAATTTATTTTTATATTAGGAGGAAATATATTATGAAGAAAGCGTATTTATTTTTTGCAACAGGGTTTGAAGAGGTAGAGGCACTCACGGTGGTCGATATTTTGAGAAGAGGCGGGGTGGACTGTAAGACCGTATCCATCACGGGCGATTATGATGTGACGGGTTCCCATGCGATTACGATTCGGGCAGATCTTTTGTTTGACGAGCAGAGTTTAGAGGATGCCGACATGCTGATCATGCCGGGCGGAATACCGGGAACGCCGAATCTCAAGGCACATGCCGGATTGGACAAACTGATCCGTCAATATGCGCAAGAGGGTAAATATCTTGCGGCTGTCTGTGCGGCACCTACCATTTACGGAGAAAAAGGATTGCTGCAGGGCAAGAATGCAACCTGTTATCCGGGAATGGAAGACGGACTGGTCGGAGCCAATGCATTGACAGATAAGGTAGTGGTTGATGAACCGTTTATTACCAGTCGAGGTATGGGTACATGCATCGAATTTGGACTCAAGCTGCTCTCTATATTAGTGGATGCTGCAACAGCTGAGGAGATCGGGAAAAAGATCGTATACTATACGGATTGATCGGAAAAATATATGTTTCATGCAAAGATATCCGTTCGGAACTTAGTGGAATTTATCTTCCGAAGTGGCGACATAGCAAGCGGAGACGGCACCATTTCCAAAGATGCGATGGCAGAAGGCAGCAGGATCCATCGCAAGATTCAGGGAAAGATGGGGCTCAATTATGAGGCGGAAGTTCCTCTGAAAATTGATATAATCAAACCGGATTTTGTGCTGACGATCGAAGGACGTGCAGATGGAATTCTGACAGAAGAAGACGGGGTTACGATCGACGAGATCAAGGGCGTATATAAGAAGTTGGAGAATATGGAGAAGCCGGTTTATGTGCATCAGGCACAGGCCATGTGCTATGCCTATATTTATGCGCTGGATCATGAACTTCCTGAGATTACCGTTCAGATGACCTACTGCAATCTGGACAGTGAGGAGATTCGGCGGTTTCGGGAGACTTTTTCTTTTGAAACACTGCAGAAATGGTTTCATGATCTGACAGAGGAGTACTGCAGATGGACACAATTTGAAGTGGATAACCGACAGCTTCGAAATGATACGATTGCCAATTTGGAATTTCCTTACCCTTACCGGGCAGGTCAACGGGATATGGCAGGTTCTGTTTATCTTTCAATCAAGAGAAAACAGAATTTATTTGTACAGGCGCCTACCGGAATCGGCAAGACAATGGCGGCAATCTTCCCGGCGGTCAAGGCAATGGGAGACGGCTATGGGGACAAATTGTTTTATCTGACGGCCAAGACGATTGCACGGGGAGTTGCGGTTGACGGGTTTCATATTCTTCGGGAAAAAGGCCTTCATTTTCGAAGTGTAATGCTCACGGCGAAGGAAAAAATCTGTCCGATGGAAGAGATGAACTGTGAGCCGGAGGAATGTCCGTACGCCAAGGGCCACTATGACCGGATCAATGAGGCGGTCTATGACTGCATTACCCACGAGACGGATATTACAAGAGATGTCATTTTGCGCTATGCAAACAAACACAGGGTATGTCCGTTTGAAATGAGCCTGGATGTCAGCTTGTTTGTGGATGGAATCATATGTGACTACAATTATGTATTTGATCCGCGTGTAAAGTTGAAACGGTATTTTGGAGAGGGAATAAAGGGAGAATACATTTTTCTTGTGGATGAGGCGCATAATCTGGTGGAACGGGCATCTTCCATGTACAGTGCTGCGCTTTACAAAGAAGACTTCCTGAAAATGCGGAAACTTCTGCTTCCTTACCATGCCAAATTGGCCCGGTTGTTAGGAAGCTGCAATCGGGAAATGCTGACCTATAAGAAGGAATGTGCTGATGAAAAAAGCTACACGATGATTCATGATATGGAGGCGCTTTATTTAAAACTTTTAAGGGTACATGCACAGCTTGAGTCTTTTATGGAGGAGAGCAGGGAGATCGCTGCGCTGAAACCACATCGGGATGAAATACTGGACTTTTATTTTCAGATCAATCAGTTCCTCAATATATACGAATTGGTGGATGAGAGTTATGAGATCTATGCAGAACAGGTGACGGATATTTCGTTTATGATACGACTTTACTGTATTCATCCTGCCAACAATTTGACGACCTGCATAGAGAAAGGAAATGCCACTATCTTTTTTTCTGCAACGATGCTTCCGATTACGTATTACAAAGAACTGCTCCATGGTTGTGAAGACGACTATGCAATTTATATTCCGTCGCCGTTTCCAAAGGAGAACCGGGGATTATATGCGGGTTGACGTGAGCAGCCGATACAGGATGCGCGGACCTGTACAATATGAGAAAATAGCACAGTATCTTGAGGGTATGATTCACGGCAAACGGGGAAATTATATGGCATTTTTCCCTTCCTATAAGATGTTAAATGATGTGTATGAGACGGCGGAAAAGATGGGATATCTATCGGACGTTGAGGTGGTCCGTCAGACCGCTTCGTTATCTGAGGAAGAGAGAGAATCATTTTTGGAGCGGTTTCGAAATGCGGATACGCCCGTGTTAGGACTCTGTATTTTGGGCGGGATCTTTTCGGAGGGAATCAATCTGGTCGGAGAAAATCTGATCGGAGCGGCTATTATCGGAACCGGTCTTCCTATGGTGTGCAATGAACGGGAGATCGAGCAGAGATATTTTGCAGACAGGGAGGACAAGGGCTTTGAATATGCCTATCTCTATCCGGGGATGAATAAGGTGCAGCAGGCAGCGGGGCGTGTGATCCGGACCATGGAGGATAAAGGAATCATTCTTCTTTTGGATGATCGATTTGTCACCAGACAGGTTGTAGACACGTTCCCGATCGAATGGTCAGATTATGAAGTGGTGACACTGGACACCTTCGAGGAGAAGATACGGCATTTTTGGGAGCACTTTCCCTTAGAGTAAAATATTAGTTGGCAAAAAGTTAAAAAATAAAAGGAAGAGGTCGAAACCTCTTCCCAATCTCATAAATAACTCTTATTATTAAGTTTGCT
>CAJOMI010000204.1 GCA_905235545.1 uncultured Lachnospiraceae bacterium
AAAAATAATGTGTCGCGATAATCATCTTCATAACGTTCTCTTCCTTTCCTCAGATTCATCTGATTATTTTGTAAGTATTTGCTAATTTACACTAAAATCAAATATTTGTCAATCATTTTTTATAAATTCTGAATTTTTATCAATACAATTTATGCTTGCATCCATGTTTCTTACATCGATTGACCGCAGTCGGATCAGTCGGGTCCCACTTATGCCACTTTGGCAGTTTTTCAAGTTTGGGCTTTCCAAAAGGACCCGGATTACTGCTTTTATAGATTTTCACCGTTGTCCCGTTTGAACAATGGTCGTATATCCACTTGACTGCAACACATTGCAATCGTACACATCCATGTGATGCCGCCGTTCCCAATTTATTATATTCCCCAACATCCAACGTGTCATTATTTCCATAAGACTTATATGGTGTAGTGTGAAACAATATGTTACCATGAATTACCGCCGTCCACTGACTGTATGAACTGTAAAACAGCGTCCGGTAACGATACTTTTCTCCTAATTTAAATGTACCGGATTGAGTTCCTGCGCCCGGTGAACACAGAAACGATTTTACCGGAATGGTATAGCCTTTCCTGCCATCTTTTGCATAGATCGTCATGACACATGCCTTTGTATTTACTAAAATCCGATACTTCGAATTCTTTGGCAGAAAACTCTCCACATCCTTGATCAGATTCCCCTCCATATCATAATAATACTTTAGCCCTTTTTTATATTTACTTTTTACTTTTAGTTCTTTTTTTATCCCCGTTTTGTCGTAATCGCTTTTATCAATTTTACCGGTCTTTTTATCCTTTTTATAGGCTTGTACCGTTAAATGATATGTCTTCTTATACTTTAAACCATTTATAATAACCTGATCTTGGTTATTGCCGGAGATCGTCTTTAGTTTTTTGAGGTTGCCGTCGTTTTGTATATCGAAAATATAGTATCCACTGACACCCTTTATTTTTTTTATCGTCACCAGAAATGAATTCTTCGAGCGAATTGTCACTTTCCGGATCTTTGGGATTTCCTTTATATTTTGCTCTATGCTTTTATCCGTGCCGGATGCTGTCTCTTCTGCATTCTGCGTCATGTCCTGTCCCTGTTCTGCCTCATTTGCACGAAGATCAATTCCCTGTGCATGGATCGGATATTGGGGCAAAACAAATATAGAGAACACGCCTATAAGAACTATGATATAAGAAATAGATTTATGCCAATGTTTCATCTTTTTCCTCCGTTTTTTCACTCTTCTTCCCTCTTCCGCTCAAAACAAACATAAGGATTCCGATCGCAGCGACAAACAATGAGATAAATTGTGAAGTGGAGAATGACCCCACATTTCCACGCTCCAGATCGCCGCGGAAGAATTCGATCGCAAAACGACCGACGCTGTAAAAGATCAGATAACATGCACCAATCCTTCCCGGTCGCTTATTTCGTTTCAACAGGACGCATAAAACTGCAAAATTGAGGAAATCAAACGCACTTGAAACCAGCTGGGACGGAAAAAGCGGCACCTGATTCGGTGCATACGCTGAATGTTTAAATGTGACCGAAATCGGGCTGGCCATCTCAACACCGTAACAGCAACCTGCAAGAAAGCATCCAATCCTTCCAAACCCCTGTGCCAATGCGATCGACGGCACAGAACAGTCCAGATAATTCAAAAATACCAGTCCCTTTTTTTTGCAATAAATGGCTGCAGATACAATTCCCAAAATAATACCGCCGTATACAACAAATCCGTCACTCAGAGGCAGCATGGACCCGGATCGGCAATGATCTCATCCAGAATCGTAATATAAAATAAGAGTTTTGCTCCGATAATGCCAAAAATGACGCCAACCGACAAAATATTAAAAACCGGTTCTTTCTCCAATCCCTTCTTATCGGCAAGACGCTCCGTAGCACAGAACGCTGCTATAATACCGATTGCGATCATCAACCCATAACCATATATGGTGACCGGCCCTATCTTAACGATTTCATTGTGCATTAAAATCCTTCCTTCCTGCATTTGATTCATAGAATTAAATTCTATCCTATCTTAACAGATAATGTTCTCCTTCTCAACCTAAATATTGAAAAAACTTTATCTTGCCAGTTTGGTCAATGATTGCTATACTTGAAATGAAGTTTTCTTGGCAATTATTCAAAAAACAAATGTAACAATTTATTACACAGGTGATTGCGAAACTCCGATTTACATCTTTTTCATTGTGCATATTATATAGTTCCATTGCAGACACGTTTGCACTCCGTCTTCGGCGTAGTGGTACTAAATTCGTGTTACACACTCATTAAGTACCAACGCCTACGCCAAGGTCTGCTTATGGAATCTATACAATATGCACAATAGAGTTAAGTTTAATACGGAGTTTCGCAATTACCTACAATTTATTACATGGAAAAAAGGAGAAAAATCATGGGTGGATTTTTTGGAGTAGCTGCAAAAGGCGACTGTTTATTTGATTTGTTTTTCGGGACGGATTATCACTCCCACTTAGGAACCAGACGCGGCGGTATCGCTGTATATGATAATGAGAAAGGGTTTGATCGTTCCATTCACAACATTGAAAATGCACCATTTCGTACCAAGTTCGACAAAGATGTGCAGGAAATGCATGGAAATATGGGAATCGGATGTATATCCGACTACGAACCGCAACCATTGATCGTGCGTTCCCATCACGGAACCTATGCGATCACGACCGTCAGCAAGATCAACAACACGGACGAGATTGTCAACACCATTTTTTCAAACGGAAATTCTCATTTTCTGGAGATGAGCGGGGGCGATATCAATCCAACAGAACTGGTTGCCGCCATCATCAATCAGAAGGACAATATCATAGATGGTATTCATTATGCGTTAGAACTGATCGACGGATCCCTGACCTTGATGGTACTTACTCCAAAAGGCATCTACGCCGCCAGAGACAAATACGGGCGAACCCCTCTGGTCATCGGGAAGAAAGAAGATGCTTACTGTCTGACCTTTGAAGATTTTGCCTATCGGAATCTCGGCTATGATGACTATCGGGAATTGGGACCGGGCGAGATTGCAATCGTAACGCCGGACAGTGTAAAGACGTTAGTCGCTCCGGGCAAGGAAATGAAAATCTGTACCTTCCTTTGGGTTTACTACGGTTATCCGAGCAGTTCTTATGAGGGAGTGAGCGTGGAACAGATGCGCTACAACTGCGGTGCCAGCCTTGCAAAGCGAGACAATGTCAAACCGGATATCGTTGCCGGTGTTCCGGACTCCGGAACGGCCCATGCCGTTGGATATTCCAATGAATCCGGCATTCCTTTTTCAAGACCGTTTATCAAATACACGCCGACCTGGCCGCGCTCCTTTATGCCGACCATTCAGAGCAAGCGTAATCTCATTGCAAAGATGAAACTGATCGCCGTACACGATCTGATCAAGGACAAGAGTTTATTGTTGATCGACGACTCCATCGTGCGCGGAACCCAGCTTCGGGAGACCACCGAGTTCTTATATGCCAGTGGCGCCAAAGAAGTGCATATCCGTCCTGCTTGCCCGCCGTTGTTATACGGTTGTAAATATTTGAATTTTTCACGTTCCAACTCGGAAATGGATTTGATCACACGCCGTGTGATCGCGCGTTTGGAGGGAACTGAAAATGTCTCCGATGAAGTGCTGAAAGAATATGCCGATCCGGAATCTCCAAAATATGACCTTATGGTGGAAGAGATTCGCAAAGAACTTCATTTTACCACCTTGCGTTATAACCGGTTAGACGATATGTTGGCATCTGTAGGCATTCCGGAAGACAAACTCTGTACCTACTGCTGGGACGGACGGGAATAAATCCGATCACAGATCAAAAAACCATATCACCACCCGTATTTATACGAATGTGATGATATGGTTTTTTTTACAGATTGTACCGCAACGCATCAATCGGTTTCTTGTTTGCCGCCTTATATGCGGGATAAATTCCAAACCCGACCCCGATCATCATAGAGAACGCAATTGCGATCACTACCACATCCAGAGAGATTTTTGCCGTCAAAGCAGAAATGAAATGATTGATCCCGAAGATGATAAGTGCCGATACCCCGATTCCGATGACACATCCCGTCACACTGACAAGCAATGCCTCGATCAGAAACTGCACCATGATCGTCTGCTTTCTGGCCCCGATTGCTTTCCGGATTCCAATCTCTCTGGTTCGTTCCGTCACGGAGACCAGCATAATATTCATGATTCCGATTCCGCCTACTAAAAGAGAGATTGCCGCGATCCCTCCCAGCATCCATTTCATCGTCTGCGTCACACTGCTCATTGCTTCCATAATGGATGAAGTATTGATTATCGAAAATGCATCGGAATCTCCTTCCAGTCTCTCATAAAGATACGAAGTCACATCGGCCTCCACCTGATCCATACTCTCACTGTCAGCCGAAGAGATATAAAAGGCGTTGACATCCCGATTCACATTGTTACTGATCTTTGCCAAAACCGGAAACGGTATATACGCCTCGAGGCGATCTGACGTACTTCCAATCGCACTGTCCGACTCTTCCAG
>CAJOMI010000205.1 GCA_905235545.1 uncultured Lachnospiraceae bacterium
CAATAGTATGCTGAATAGAAGTGTTCATAAATTGCCATATGCTATTCAGTCCTGGTTTTTTTTATAGACAGGATGGTACAAATGAACTGTCTTTCTATCTCTGTGATTACCCTGTTTTCATTCTGTTCAGAAAACCGTCATGCATTCTTTCTACGGAATGTACTTAAGCTTTGCGGCATTTTCTTACAGTGATAGCCCTAAGATCGTGCGAACCGTTTTCTCCATGTCGCTCTTGTCGCAAACGGTATTATGCAGCACTTCTGCACTGCGAATATCCTCAATTGCCTGAGGAATTTCCACACCGGATAACTTGTGAAGTTCATCCACAAGATCAAAATCCGACTGGCTGGCATAGCGCGTATCAATCGATTCCATAACACTTCTTGTAAACTTATAAGGGCTGGCGGTAGATGCGATCACGGTCGGTGTCTTATCCCCGGTCTCAGACACATACTTGTCATACACAGTTGCCGCAACTGCCGTATGCGTATCCATGATATAGGAATCAGACTCGTAAACTTTTTTGATCGTGGCTGCCGTCTCTTTTTCCGTCGCATAATTGCCGTAGAATTCAGAAAGCTTCTTCGCCATATCCTCTGTAATCTCATACTTCCCTGTTTCATTCAGAGTCTTCATAAGTTCTGTATTCTTTGCGGCATCATCTCCTGCAATTCGATAAATCAAACGTTCTAAGTTGCTGGAGATCAGAATATCCATAGACGGTGATGATGTCAGAATAAACTCTCTGTTCTTGTCATATACACCGGTCTCAAAGAAATCATAAAGAACCTTGTTCTCATTGGAAGCACAGATAAACTTGCCGATTGGAAGGCCCATCTCTTTTGCGTAGTAAGCTGCCAATATATTACCAAAATTGCCGGTCGGGACTACGACATTAATTTTGTCCCCGGCCTGAATCTCACCATGTGCTATCAGACGGGTATATGCATATACATAATAAACCATCTGTGGAACGAGACGTCCGATATTGATGGAATTTGCAGACGAGAACTGGAATCCTTTTGCTTCCATTTCCTTTGCAAGTTCTTTGTTGTTAAACATATTCTTAACACCGGTCTGTGCGTCATCAAAATTGCCGATAATGCCTACAACAGATGTATTATTCCCCTTTTGGGTAATCATCTGTTTCTCCTGAATCGGGCTCACTCCGTTCTTCGGATAAAATACAATAATCCTGGTACCCGGCACATCTGCGAATCCGGCCAGTGCAGCTTTTCCGGTATCACCGGATGTTGCTGTCAGAATCACAATATCGTTCTCCACTGCATTCTTCTTGGCTGAAGTTACTAACAAATACGGCAGAATGGAAAGTGCCATATCTTTAAATGCGATCGTAGAACCGTGGAACAGTTCCAGATAATAAGCACCATTCTTTTTTACAAGCGGTGCAATTTCTTTCCGGTCGAATTTCTTATCATATGCGCTGTTAATACAATATTTCAATTCCTCTTCCGTAAAATCAGTCAACATACGACTCATCACTTCATATGCAACTTCCTGATAATTCATCTTTGCAAGATCATTTAAGTCAACATCGAGTACCGGAATCGAATTCGGAACAAACAAACCTCCATTCTCAGCCAGTCCTTTTAAGATAGCCTGCGATGCGGTTACTTTCTCGTTATCGTTTCTTGTACTTTTGTAAATTACTGCCATTGTTTTATCCTCTCTTCTATTTTCATTCAAATTCATACTACCGTCACCTCATGAAGTTACCACAGATAACGAAAAAGCGCAAGCTATTTTGTCAAGTAAACCTCAATCGTACGTCTTCCCCATTGAAGTGCTTCTTTATGTGTCATGAAAAACATATCAATCCGATTCCCCTTGATGGCACCGCCTCTGTCCTCTGCCACATATACCTGTCCATTGATAATAACTTTCGTTCCGAACGGAATCACACTGGTATCAACCGCTATAGTATGATTAGATGTCGGAACAGTTCCGCTGGCCGTACGGTTATAACCGGAATACACGCCGCAACAGATTCGACAGGTGCAATATGCCGTAATCGTAAACTTGCCAAGGCTCTTCCCGTTCTGCGTTGCAAATACAGGCTCTCCCACCTGTCCGCCCCGTGCCGCGGTATCTCCCCATCCAGTATCCACACCTGCATAGGTATTATATCCCTGTTGTGCCGCAAGTTCCCTTTCCTTCTTTAACCGCTCTGCCAAAGCAGCAGCCTGACGTTTTTGCTCTGCAATTGCCTCCTGCTCTTTCTTTGCTTTTTCATAGGCAAGCTTATCCGATGTATGTTCGCTCATGGCTGTCAGATTTTTGACAGCTCTAATCTCGTCCATCCTCTCGTTCTCATAATACTGATCCATGTAATCCATCTGTGCCAAAAGCTGTCCATCCATAAATCCATATTTCATGGTATCATAATTCACTTTCTGTACCTTACAGACCGTATTGTTATAATAATTCAGATTACTTACAGCAATTGGTAAACTGCTCAGTCTGCCGGGAACTTCTCCTGCCTGAAGAATTACTTTGTATCCAAAAACTCCAATCCCAACCGTAAAAAAAACAAGCAAAAGAATTCCCAGTGCCGTTCCGGTTGTTATCTTTTCCTTCATCGTTCGAAGTTTGTCTCTCATATTTCTCATATCCCTTTATGATTATGTTGTCCTGTTATACCCGAAACGAAGTTATGTATTTCTCCGCAACAACAAGGCATATACATTTTAAATTATAAATTTTCTAAACAAAAAGTCAAGTGTCGGTTGAATATTCCCAATAATTATGTTAAAATGAGCCTCGACTCAGACAAATGATCGCGGCTGCAAAGCCGAAAGGCTGCAGGTGAGGAAAGTCCGGGCTTCATAGGGCAGGGTGCCGGTCCGGTGGAGGCGACTCCCAGGCTAGTGCAACAGAAATAAACCGCCAGAATCAACTCTGGTAAGGGTGGAAAGGCGAGGTAAGAGCTCACCGCTGTTTCTGGTAACAGAACAGGCTCTGTAAACCCCACTCGAAGCAAGACCGAACAGAGAACTATGTGGCTGCCCGTCACGTTCTCGGGTAGGTCGCTTGAGCCTGAACAGCAGGTCTAGATAGATGATCATTCAACGACATAACCCGGCTTATCGTCTGAGTCATATTCTAAATTATACAGGGAAGCAGCTTCCGCCTACAAATTCTCTCAATATACTGTTATTTGGTATATTTTCTGAACTGACAGGAAGAAAATAATCCAGAAATTTCAACAGACGCTTTGCTTCCTGATACTCTTTGGCTTCTCTCGGAATGGCAAACAAAAGAGGTTCCACATACGGTTTTATGACAGATAGCTCATATATCAGGGCAGAATTGAACATAACATCTGCTTCTTCCTGATATGGGAAGATATTATGCTCTTCTCCGTTTCTTACCATCTCCCACATCGCAATCGTGCTTCTTGCATCATTTCCTCTCGTCCTGGCATCTCTGACTATTCTCCTGATCAATCTTCCGTCGGTCGATGAAATTCGATTATGTTCATCTACATTTAACTGTGTCAATGCACTGATATAAATCTTAAATTTGCTGTCATCCGGTAATTTTTCAGACATTTTGGGATTTAAACCATGAATTCCTTCAATTACCAGAACATCGTCTTTTTCCAGTTTCAGTGTATCCCCCTTGTATTCACGCATCCCTGTCAAAAAATTGAATGTTGGCATTTTTATCTCTTCTCCATCCAGCAGACGACTCATATCTTTGTTAAATGCCTCGGTATCCACTGCTTCGATGCACTCAAAATTATAATTTCCATTCTCATCGATTGGCGTCTTGTCTCTGTCGACAAAATAATTGTCCAACGCTATCGGATGTGGCTTCATTCCAATAGACTTAAGCTGAATACTCAGTCGATGGGAAAAGGATGTCTTTCCGGAGGAACTCGGTCCGGCAATCAGGACAATCTTTTTATCCTCTCGCTTGATTTGTTCCGCGATGTCTGCAATCTTTTTTTCCTGAAGTGCTTCCTGCACCAACATCAGGTTCCCGATTTCTCCCGCTGCAATGGCATCATTCAATTCTCCGACTGTGTCCACATTTAACATAACACCCCAATCATCGGATTGTTTTAATACGTTGAATAATTTTTTCTGCGTTTTGAATTCTGCAAGAACAGAAGGATCTGTCCGATAAGGCAACTGCAGTAAAAATCCCTTTTCATACGCCCGTAATCCAAAACACGAAAGATAACCTGTGGACGGAACCATAAAACCGTAGTAATAATCTTCAAAATTATCCAATCGATATACATTGGCATTCGATGCCCTTCTATATTGGAACAGGCGCACTTTATCCATTCTTCCCTGTTCCTTAAACCGTTTTATCAGCTCATTGGATGGATAGGTATGTTTTTCTATCACGATATCTCTTTTTACCAGTTCCTCCATTTGTTCTGCCACTTCGTCCAATAACGCCTGTGAAACTGTCATGTCACTGTCCAGTTCACAGTAGAGCCCTTTACTGACAGAAAATAAAACCCGTATTCTTCCGCGCGTCCCTTTTTTCCGCAAAACATCCCGAAACGCTTTCATCATCATCAACGTCATGCTTCTTTTATAGGTATCCGATCCTATCTTCTCCGCCGTTGAAACAAAAACAATTTCCGCATCTTCCTTCACTGTCTTATACAGCTCACAGAGATGTCCGTTTTTATACGCAAGTACAATCCTTCCCTTTTCACAGGTTCCGTATGCGTTCGCTATCTCTTCTAATGTGGTTCCTTCCGCCACCTCATACTTCTTATCATCAATTGAAATTGTTAACATAATATTTCCTCCTCTTCTTCTTTTGCATCTCCTATCGGATTCTTATCGGACTACCCGGATCATACTCGATCACTTTCATTTCGCTCTCCGGCAATTCCTGTCTCAAATAATCCGCTACATAAGAGATAAAAATATGTTCCAGACCATAATGTGTCGCATCGATCACACAAAGTCCCATATCCATTGCATCCAAACCTTCATGATGTCCAATATCTCCGGTCAGATAAAGAGAATATCCATTGGCATATACATTTTGCATATCACTCTTTCCCGAACCAGGCATAACCGCAATCCGATCAAATACTCTGTCTTCCTCTCCTTTTCTCTGATAAATCATAACAAAGGGAAGATGGAATTTATCTTTCACATAGTCTGCCGCTTCCTCAGCCGTCATCGGTGTGGGGAGTTTCCCATATCTTCCCATACCGATACCCTCTTCGCAACTTTCGATCGGCGAAGTGTCTGTCAGATTTAAATATTCCGATCCCGCTGCAAGTTCCGCCATTCCGCCAACTGCATCAAAATTGGTGTGCATGGCATAACAATTGATTCCATGCTCTGCAAGCCGAAGCACTTTATCCGATATAAAATAATCCTGATTTAACTGTTTTATAGGAGAAAAAAGAATCGGATGATGCGTAACCAAAAGATCTACCTGATTCTCAATCGCACGTTCGATCACTTCACTGGACGCGTCCAGTGACACCATAATTTTATGTATCTCTTTATCCTTTCTCCCGACCAGCAATCCGACATTATCCCATTCGCACGCATATCCATGCGGCGAAAGACGTTCTAACTTCTCCGTCACATCAAAACATTTCATATTCCCACTTCCTGCAAGCGCCTCTGCATTATATTTCAACTCTTTTTCTATCTCTTTGTACCTCCGCATAGTCTTTTGTGACATATTTGCTCTCCCGGTTTCTTTTGCATGCACTTTTAACCTCAATGAAATACTCTGTAACTTCTTTCTCTCTTGCTTTAAATAGTCATACAAAACCGGATCTTTATGTTCCAGTTCATATCGTCCGTATATCCACTCCGTCTCATTATAGATCCGTTCCGGTCTTTCCTCCTGTTGCATCGGCTCTGCGCGAAGTACGGTATAGTACTTTCCTTCTTCCATGAGCATTTGTTCCCGCACAATATGATATGCGTTCTGATATAGAAATATCCGTATTTCACGGATATCGGACTGGGGTTGAAGGATCAACACCGGACGTATCAACTCTCCGGTCAAAATTTTTTCACCCTCTTGAAGGATCCGTTTCATCAACAGGCCACCCATTCCGGCCATTATGATCGTCTCCACCTCATCCGGCTCCAGTTTATCAAGTCCGTCACTGAGACGAAGTTCAATCACATCCTGTAATCCGTATGCTTCTACATTTCCGGATGCGATTGCCAACGGACCTTTTCTTACATCCATTGCGATCATTTTGTCCGCAAGCTTTCTCTGCGCAAGAGCAATCGATACATAGGCATGATCGCAACCGACATCCGCAATAGCAAAGGACTGTGGTGAAACCATACTCACCACAGTCTCCATTCTCTTTGATAATAAAATGTCTTTCATTTACTCTTTTACTCCAAATAGTCCCTTAACTTCCTGCTTCGACTCGGATGTCTCAACTTGCGAAGTGCCTTTGCTTCAATCTGACGAATTCTCTCTCTTGTCACATTGAATTCTTTTCCTACTTCCTCCAATGTTCTCGCTCTTCCGTCATCCAATCCAAATCGTAGTCTGAGCACCTTCTGTTCTCTCTCTGTCAGAGTGGACAGAACTTCTACCAACTGCTCTTTCAAAAGAGTAAATGCAGCCGCATCCGCCGGTACCGGAACATTTTCATCCTGAATGAAGTCACCCAGATGGCTGTCTTCCTCTTCTCCGATCGGTGTTTCCAAAGATACCGGTTCCTGAGAGATCTTCAATATCTCTCTCACACGTTCCACCGGAATCTCCATCTCCTCCGCAATTTCTTCCGGCGTCGGTTCTCTTCCAAGTTCCTGCAATAGCTGACGTGACACACGAATTAATTTGTTGATCGTCTCTACCATATGCACCGGAATACGAATGGTTCTCGCCTGATCTGCGATAGCTCTGGTAATTGCCTGACGAATCCACCATGTAGCATACGTGGAGAATTTATATCCTTTTCGATAGTCAAACTTTTCCACCGCCTTGATCAGACCGAGATTACCCTCCTGAATCAGATCAAGGAACAGCATGCCGCGTCCTACATATCGCTTCGCAATGCTGACAACAAGACGAAGATTTGCCTCTGCCAGTTTTTTCTTTGCAGCATCTCCCTGATCCATCAGTGCCTGCAATTCTTTTCTGCTCTCCTCATCCAGATCATCGCCCGCTTCCTCAAGCTGGCTCTTTGCGGCATCTCCTGCCTCCATTTTCTTGGCGAGTTCAATCTCTTCCTCAGCGCTTAACAGCGGAACCTTTCCTATCTCCTTTAAATACATGCGGACCGGATCTTCAATATTCGTTCCTTCCGGAACAGACAAATCCAATTTGTCAACAGAAAGATCCTCGTCATTTTCAGCCTCCAGCAAAGCATCCTCATCCGGTTCGTCATCCATTTCCGATATGGTGAGGACATCCACCTTATTGGATTCCAGGAAATCAAAAATTTCCACCATGCGCTCTGTTGTAAGTTCAACACCACCCTTTGCAAAGCAGGAAATAATCTCATCATCTTCTATGACATTTTTCTTTTTCTTCGCAATTGCCAATAATTCATTTAGCGCTTCCTGAAATTTTTCCTCATCCACGGTAACTGTTTTTTGTTCTTCCATTTTTCCATCCTTCCTTATCTCTGCTCTTTAAGCCTTTATCTTTGTATTTATATTATAAATGAATCTTTATTTTATCGATCTTGCTCTGCTCTATCATAAGCTGACCGGTCTTGTTCAGATCTCCCTGTGCAAGTTCCATCTGATGTGTGATACTTCTTTGCCTTACCCGTCGAACCAGATCCGTGATCACCTTTTCTTTTTCATCCTGTGCCACTTCCATATCAAAGTTCTGCTGCATGATAGCAGATGCTATCTCATGTTCCTCTTTGCTCTGATAGTGATTCATGATCGCTGCCGGAATTACCTTCCCCTCTTTTTCATATTGATCGTATAACTGTATCGCTATATCATGATAGACCGGTTCGTAAAAATCATCCGGTGAAAGAATTCCTTTTAATTTATCAAACAGTGAATTCTCGTTGATCAGCCATGTAAGCAGCAATCGTTCGGATTTTAATTGCTTTTGTTCTTTTTCTTCTTCCGGAGACTTACGGTTTCCCCGTTCCCGG
>CAJOMI010000206.1 GCA_905235545.1 uncultured Lachnospiraceae bacterium
CTCGTCAAATCCTTGAATGGTTTCATAAACAGACCTCCTAAAATTCTACCTTTTTCTCCTGTAAAAGTTCTGAGGATCACGACTTAATTTTCTAAAGTATTCTACAAATTCCAAAGAATCCCGTCACAATCTTATGTATCATAACACAAAACCTATTCAATGGGAAGATATAATCTTAATATTTTTGTTTTTCACTAAATTATATAATAAAATGCCGCCACTATTGTTTATTTTGTTAAGAGATTACTATATATACTTATTTTAATTAAGTGCAAACTGCATTAAATCTAATAATCATAACACTGAATCTTCGCAACTGCATAAAAAAACCGGGTCTTAAACCCGGTTTTTAATGCAGTTGATGGGAGTTGAACCCACACGAGTGTTACCTCACTAGAACCTGAATCTAGCGCGTCTGCCATTCCGCCACAACTGCCGCGTCGCTTTAAGCAACTATTATATAATACAATATCTTTTTTTAAAAATCAAGTACAAACTACAAAAAATCTCCAATCATATCAATTCCCATCCCCACAAGCAAATAATCCCGAACAATTGCATAGGTTAGAAATATAAATAAAAATGCATACACAAGTCCTGTTTTTCGATAGAAATATATCTTTCCATTCTTCTTTACCAGCGTAAGGAACACCGTACTCTCATAATACAAAACCAGCAATGCACCTAAAAAAACAGCCGGGTTATAATAAATAGACTGAAAAACATCCCCATGCATCAATGCGAAGAATGCTCTGGTTCCTCCGCATCCCGGACAATATATATGAAGAATCTCATGCATTCCACAAGGAATTCCCACCATAATTCCATATCTTTGCAACATGATCACCGCAGAAATCAACAAGACCGCAGCACCGGCAACAATATTAACTATAATAAAATCTGATTTTAATCTTTTATAGTAATCTTCCTGCAAGCAACTCTCCATATTCTTTTCGTCCCTTTCTTTTCGTAAACTTTTCTAATTGTATCATAGAAAACAAAATATTACTACAATTTTCTACATATATTTAAATAAATCCTTTACATATGACCATAAATTGCGATATGATAGAAGAAATAAATAAGGAGGTATTTGAATGGACGAAAATACAAATGTAACAAATAACGATGCAACCATCACAGACACAAATGTAACGCCGCCGACACAGGAGACGGCTCAGCCGGCATTCGAGGCTACTCAGCCGACACCGGACACAACAGTTCAACCGGCATTCGAGGCTGCTCAGCCAGCACAGGAGACAGTTCAGCCGGCATTCGAGGCTGCTCAGCCAGCACAGGAGACAGTACAACCGGCATTCGAGGCTGCTCAGCCAGCACAGGAGACAGCTCAGCCGGCATTCGAGGCTGCTCAACCGACACAGGAGACAGTTCAGCCGACATTCGAGGCTGCTCAGCCAGCACAGGAGACAGTTCAGCCGACATTCGAGGCTGCTCAGCCAGCACAGGAGACGGCTCAACCGGCATTTGAGGCTGCTCAGCCAACACAGGAGACAGTACAACCGGCATTTGAGGCTACTCAGCCAACACAGGAGACAGTACAACCGGCATTTGAGACGGCTCAGCCGACATTCGAGGCTGCTCAGCCAGCACAGGAGACAGTTCAGCCGACATTCGAGGCTGCTCAGCCAGCACAGGAGACGGCTCAACCAGCATTCGAGGCTGCTCAGCCGACATTCGAGGCAACTCAACCGACATTCGAGGCTGCTCAGCCAGCACAGGAGACGGCTCAACCGGCATTTGAGGCTGCTCAGCCGACATTTGAGGCTGCTCAGCCAACATTCGAGGCAACTCAGCCGGAATTTGATGCTGCTCAGCCGGTACAGGACGCATTTTCGCCGGATAACAATGTGAATCAAACCAGTTTGAGTACACAGGTAGAAGGAAGCTATACTCCTGGTATGAACACAACCTACTACGATAATACCCAATCTTCCACTACATCAAACCAATCCAACGGACTTGGAATTGCTTCTCTGATTATGGGTATTTTAAGTATTGTGTCGAGTTGTTGTTGCGGAACGGGAATTATATTCGCTATCCTGGGTTTCATTTTCTCATTGTTGCAGAAACCAGACTCGGACGGAAAGAAACCGGGATCGGCAACCGGCGGACTGATTACATCCATTATTGGATTTCTTCTTTCAATCATCGGTATCTTTATTTTTGTCTATTTCGGATGGTTAGATTCATCTTCATTGAGTAGTTATTTTTAACTCAGTCGGAGAAATCCCCAACCTCTAAGCGATAGCGAAGGCAGGGGTTATGACAAGTTATACTCAAAATTCAGAGCAGATTGAACAAGTTCAATCTGCTCTTTTTATTCGCTGATATGTTCTAAGCCCTGCTGGAAGATATGTTTGATATGATCATCATCCAGAGAATAATATACAACCTTTCCTTCTTTTCGATTCTTCACCAATTTTGCCGCCTTTAATACTCTGAGCTGATGCGATATAGAAGACTGTGTCATTCCTAACAGAACCGAGATATCACACACACACATTTCACTTTCAAACAAAGCGTACAGAATCCGTACCCTGGTCGTATCCCCGAATACTTTGAACAATTCTGCCAAATCATATAACATTTCTTCATCCGGCATCGTTTTTTTAACTTTTCTCACGACGTCCTGATGAATTGCATTACACTCACATATTTCAGCATGTTTTTCATCCATTCTGTCTTCCTCCTATTCTTCCTCTTCATTTTTTGTAAACGGGAAATCCCTGATCAACTCCATATTTACATTCTCCATCTTAAATCGGGGATCATATTTCTGTAACCACTCCGCATAAACACCGTTAAAGTATTCTTTCTTCATGGTCGCAATGATTGCTTCTTTGTTTTTCTTCGTCAGCTCCTCGTTATTCCCTTTGATCATTTTAAAGATATGATATCCATACTGACTTTCCACCACGCTGCTGACTTCTCCGTCCGAAAGACTTAAAATCTGATCCGTTACGAATTCCCCATACTCTTTGACCATATCTGTCTTTGACATCGTATAAGTGTCCGCATACTTCAAATGGTATTTATCGATTATGGAATCATACGTTGCTTTTTCATCCTGTGCCAAAGAGGAAATTGCTTCATTGGCTTTTTCTAACTGCGTTGCTTTCTTCTCATCCGAAAATTCTTTGATTGTTCCGTCCAGTTCCTCACTGTAGCACTCAAAGATATCACTAAACGTCGACATTCTGGCTTCTTCATCCGATATTTCAAAATCATAATCCGAAATCATCTGATCATATACTTTGCCTGCAAGCATATTCTCTTCCAATACCTGAATCACCAGTTCCTTTGTAATCTCCGTTTCTTTTATATCTGCTTCTGTCAAACCTTTGTAAAAAGAATCGGCAATATTCTCTATTTCCTCCTGTTCGCTTTGCTCCAGCAAAAGATTCGATTCTTCTGCATGCGCTGCCATTACCTTGACTCGATTGATATCGGAGATAATATCATTCACCGTTACATCCCTGACCGATTGTTTTCCATTCTCTGTTTCCAGTTCTACGTTCCAGATTCCGTTCCCATACGTCTTCTGATAATCTTCTTCTATCGTCTTGGCATAAATGTAAAACTCCCCATAAGTAATTGGCAATCCCCCGAATTCATATAAAACATTCGGATCTTCCTGTGTTGTTTTCTTTCCGCAAGCTGTCAGCACACACATACAAAGAATGCCAAAAACCAGCATACATCGCCTTTTTTTATTATACATCGATTATTCCTCCACATCCTGTACATAATCATACAAAGAAATCTCTTTCCATGCGTTTCCCACAAAATCCGGATTCTGTGAGATTCCCATTTCATCATACCACTCCGTTTTCTTTTCACCGGCTGCTTCTTTCTCAAGATCATCCCGATAGTAGCCGAGAATCTGGTTGGCAATCTCTTCATTATTCCATTCCATCATCTTCACGATCAGATAACAGCTCGAGAGTTCTATGATCGGACTGCATTCCCCTTCCTTCAGTGTCTGCACATAGGGAATAAAGGTCTCCTCAAAACTGTTCGTGAGATTGCTCTCCTCACCGGAATACATATCCACCTGATATTCCTTTGCAATCTCAGCAATATCTTCTCCCGCAAGAATTTTTTCATACGCATCCTCTGCGTTTTTCTTTACCTCCGCGATTGTATCATCCGATAGCATAACAGGCGTCTTACCGTCCTCCGCCCTCACATAGTCGCCATTTTCATCCATCTCTACTTTAGGAAAATACAGCTTATAAATGGTACAATAACGCTGTTCTTCCACATCAATATCCTCCGTAACAGAATCCTCTAACTTTTTTGCCAGATACTGTTCCGTATATGTCTTCGCTACAAGTTCCTGTGTGATACCAAATTTATACAAAATATGTCCATCCACACTTCCAATATAGTCGAACGCCTTTTTTTCAATGTTTTCTTTCTCATCCTCCGTTAAGGAAATCCCTTTCTCTGCTGCCACGATATTCTCAACTTTAAGATCCATGATCGCGCGAAATACATCATTGATATACTCTTCTTCCGTTTTCTCTCCGGTTTGCATCGCTTGATCCAACGTATCTTTTGTGACACCTGCATTCACCACATTCTGCAATAAATAAAGATTCACTTCGTCCAGAAAGACCGTCTCTTCTCCCACCCGGAACACAGGTATCTGATCACTTCCCCGATTCGATTTGGAAACTGTCCGGACAATAACAGCCACGATAACGGCCAGCAATACGATCAGCGTACCGTAAAGAAGCCGACGCGAATGCAGTCGATTCGCCTTTTTATTCATATTTGACTTTGATGTATTTTTTCGGTTATTCTTCATTATTATATCCTCATGCAGATTGCGATTCTTTTCATACTCACCATAATATAGACGTCTTTTATTATAATATAGAATTACCGATCTATCAACTCATCGATATCCTGTATGATCGTTTCCAAATCGGAGATAAAGTTCTTGAGACTCTTTTTCTCCAAATCTACCACAAATCCCGGGTTGGCTCCTGCAACAATCCGAATATTGTTAAGATATTTGGTGAGAAATGGCTCAAGCAATTCCGTCTTTACCTTTACCCCTTCTGCCATCTCAATGTGTATCTGTTGGTTTTTATATGTGATCGATGCGATAAATGCGGCATGCGCCTGTGCTTTGATCTTCGCAATCGTAAGAAGGTTGAGCACTGCCTGCGGAGGATCTCCCCGTCAGCTCATCCAACATATCTTCATAATCCTCCTGCGTCCACACACCGGAGATTCGTTTATAAAGTTCCAATTTGATCATTTCATTCTTTACATAAGTGGACGGAATATAGGCATCGATCGGAATCTCAATGGTTGTGGAAAATTCCTCCTCTTGCAATTCCCCTTTCTGACGCAAAATTGCATCATTCAGCATCTTGCAGTACAGATCATAACCGACTGCCGCCATATGTCCCGACTGATCCGCACCCAACAGATTACCGGCTCCGCGAATCTCCAGATCACGCATGGCAATCTTAAAGCCGGATCCGAGATCCGTAAATTCCCGGATCGCTTTCAGTCTCTTCTCTGCCGTTTCTTTTAACATTTTATCCCGTTTGTACATCAAAAATGCATACGCTGTCCGATTGGAACGCCCGACCCGCCCGCGAAGCTGATAGAGCTGGGACAATCCGAAATTATCCGCATCATGTATGATCATCGTATTGGCGTTAGCGATGTCCAATCCTGTCTCAATGATCGTAGTGGTCACCAATACATCAATTTCTTTGTTGATAAAGGAGAGCATTACATCCTCTAATTCTCTCTCTTTCATCTGCCCGTGTGCATAGGAAATACGTACATCCGGCATCAATTTTGCCAAATCTGCGGCAATGTCTGCTATCGTGTTGACCCTGTTATACACATAAAATACCTGACCGCCTCTTGCCAATTCCCTTGCAATGGCTTCTTTGACCAATTCCGGATTGTACTCTAATACATAGGTCTGAATCGCCTTCCGGTCTACCGGCGGCTCTTCTAACAGGCTCATGTCCCGGATACCGACCAGACTCATATGCAGTGTTCTCGGTATCGGTGTTGCCGACAATGTCAGAACATCGACATTCTTTTTCAACTGTTTGATCTTTTCTTTATGTGTCACCCCAAATCGCTGTTCTTCATCAATGATCAGCAATCCAAGATTGCTGAATACCATATCTTTTGAAAGCAGTCTGTGTGTTCCAATGATAATATCAATCTGCCCTTTTTTCAAATCCTGCAGGGTTTTCTTTTGCTCTTTTTGTGACAGGAAACGGGACAGCATTCCAATCCGGACCGGAAAATCCTGCATCCGTTCAACAAAGGTATTATAGTGCTGCTGTGCCAGAATCGTAGTAGGAACCAAATATGCCACCTGTTTGCCATCCTGAACTGCTTTGAATGCTGCGCGGATCGCAATCTCTGTCTTTCCGTATCCCACATCTCCGCAGATCAATCGATCCATTATTTTCTTACTCTGCATATCGGATTTGGTATCTGCAATTGCCCGAAGCTGATCCTCTGTCTCCTCGAACGGAAACATTTCCTCAAACTCCTTCTGCCACACCGTGTCCTCCGAAAATTCAAATCCCTCCTGAGATTGACGCACTGCATAGAGTTCGACCAGGTCCTTCGCAATCTCCTGTACCTGCCCGCGCACCTTGGACTTCGTCTTTTGCCATTCCGTACCACCCAGTTTGTTAAGCTTCGGTTTTTTGCTTTCCTTAGACGCATATTTTTGAATCATGTCAAGCTGTGATACCAGAATAAACAGCTTTGCCCCATCCCTGTATTCAATGGAAATATAATCCTTCGTCACACCGTCTACATCAATCTTTTCAATTCCAAGGTAAATACCAAGTCCGTGTCTTTCATGGACAACATAATCACCGACATTCAGATCATCAAAGCTTTCTATCTTCTCGCCCGAATATAATGCTTTCCGTTTTCGTTTTTTCTTTTCCTTCTTCTGACCGAAGATATCACCCTCCGTCAATACAACCAGTTTGATCTCCTCGATGGAAAATCCACTCTTCAGTCTGCCGTTTGTCACCATCATCTCAGCCGGTTCTAAAATCCTGTCTTTGTCTTCGGAAAAGAAACAGTACATCCTGATCCTGTAAATTCTTTGCCATGCGCTCCCCTCTGGATGCTGACGGGCTGAATAACAGGATACGGTATTTCTCTTTTTTCCATCTTTTGATGTCTTTTAACAACATTTCAAAATTATGGCGATAAGATGGCACCATTCTTGTATCAAATTGAAGCCGCGTTGCCGGTTCAAACAAAGAATCTTCTTTCCCCAGAATACTGAGCAGCACCGTATCCCGCCCGGCAATTTTCCCGGCAATCTCCTTGTAGTCAAACAGAACATCTGCCTGACTTGGAAGCATATATCCTCCCTCCAGGCGTCCTATCATACTTTCCCGGAACTCAATCTGACAGGTCTCTGCTCTTGACAATACCCGATCCGGCTCATCCACAAAAATCTGTGTGTCCTGCGGCAGATAATTCAAAAATCCAGCAAGTTCCTCATAAAAAGAACTGATATAGCTGTCCACACCCATGGCACTGTGAAAATATGCAAGTTCTTCCTTCAGCGCTTCCACTTCCCGATTGATTCTCGCATACTCCTCCGTCCGAAATTCTTCCTTTAACTTCTTTGCGTACGCCTTATGCTCCTTTTCTATTCGTTTGAGCCCTCTCTCAATCCGATTCTTATCAAGAATCATTTCCGCCGCCGGATAGACCAAAAGCGTTTCTTCATTTTCAATACTTCTCTGGCTCTCCACATCAAAACTTCGAATACTGTCAATTTCTTCTCCCCAGAGTTCAATTCGGTACGGACAGTCACAACTCATAGGGAAGATATCCAAGATACCTCCCCTGATTGCAAACTGTCCAACTCCGTCCACCCAGTCTTCACGTTCATATCCG
>CAJOMI010000207.1 GCA_905235545.1 uncultured Lachnospiraceae bacterium
AATTCCGATGATGGCTGAGGAAGTCGGGGATACAGTATCGCATCCGGCCGTGATCGCAACCAGACCGGCAAGTGTGCCGTTAAGAGTCATGGAAACATCAGGTTTCTTGTAACGGATCCAGGTAATGATCATAACCGTTACAGTAGCCACGGCAGCAGCCAGATTTGTTGTAACGAAGATCTTACCGGCAGATACAATAGCGTCTCCCTCCATGGAAACGGTTGAGGCACCGTTGAATCCAAACCAGCAGAACCAGAGGATGAAGACACCCAGAGCACCGAGGGTCAAACTGTGACCAGGGATCGCTCTTGCACGACCGTCTTTGTGATACTTACCGATACGAGGTCCAAGGATCAGAGCGCCGATAAATGCGGCTACACCACCAACCATATGTACTGCAGTTGAACCTGCAAAGTCATGGAATCCAAGCTGATTTAACCAGCCCTCGGAACTCCAGATCCAGTGACCGGAGATTGGATATACGACCAGACTGATCAGCCTGTAGATACAATAAGATATAAATTTGGTTCGCTCAGCCATTGCTCCGGAAACGATCGTAGCAGCCGTAGCACAGAACACGGTCTGGAAGATTAAGAATGCCCAGAACGGTACGCCATCCGGACACATTGCATTTCCGTAGTTTGCCTCGGAAGCCACTCCACGGATGCTACCGATGACTCCGTTGCCGGAACCAAACATCAGACCGAAACCGACCAGCCAGAAGATCGGAGTACCGATTGAGAAATCCATCAGGTTCTTCATGATAATATTACCGGCATTTTTTGCCCTTGTAAAACCGGTCTCTACCATAGCGAATCCGGCTTGCATAAAAAATACCAGCGCGGCACCCAAAAGTACCCAAATTGTGTTAGCAGCAGAATAATTCATAACACGCACCTCCATGTGATTAAAAATTGAAAATGGCGCCTGTATCATTCCGGACGAAGCATGCATTCGCCACTCATGATAAACAGACGCCTTTGTCTTACGGGGAAATTCCCCTCAAATATGTTTTATGAAAGCCTTTTTCATTTATGACATACATCTGTGTTGGTAAGGAAAGAAGTATGATCACGGATGTATGGTATTCATAAAATAAAAAATGGTGCTCCACATCTCTTGCGTGTGAAGCACCTTTGCTCTCAATACGTTTTTCATTATACAAAAGAAAATTATATTGTCAACCCTAAAAATAAATTTTTGAAAGAAAAGAACAAAAATAAATTGAATATAGAGGAAAATTTGTTTATTTTTTTAAGCACATAAAAGGGCGAGAAATTTTCCGGGAGTCATACCCACACAGGAATTGAATTCTCTTTGAAAGTGGGAGGCATCCGAATAGCCCCAGTCTTCCACCTTAGAGGCAATGGGTGCATCCGGATCGTTGAGCATTTCTGAAACGGCATGTAACAAGCGGATATAGCGGTTGCACTGCTTAGGGGTATAGGAAAAATCCTCTTTGAACAGACGCTCCAGCTGTCTTGTGGAATATCCGAACTGCTCGGCTATCGATTCCACGGTTGCTTTTCCCTTCGTCCGTTCCATCTGTGAAATGGAATAGCAGACAAGAGGATGTCTTCTTTGGATGGAAATCTGTCTTGTCAGTGTACGACGGCATAAGGCAGTTCTCTGTGCAAAGGAAGAACCGCTCGAGACGGCTTCCATAAAGGCAGTCCACTCTGCTTCTGTGGCATTACATTGATAGAACGGCGCAATGTATAGTCCCCAAAATCGGTTTCCGATATCCGGGACAAGGAATGCCTTTTTATTATGAGACAGCAGATAAAGTTTCCGGTCTTCCATATTCCATAAAACAGTGGTGGCATTATCCGGCAACAATGGGATGGAGGATGCCGCTGTCCATTCAAAACAGTAGGAATGATCAAGGGATAAGATCGGTTCTTCTATATAAGCTGTATCTGGCATACAAAATGCGGGTTGTCTGATTGATGTCGAATTCATAGCAGGGGTCCTTTCCATGGTCATCAAAATCCCTTTTGACTTCAACATCATATTATATAAGATACAAGTCGGATGTCAACTCCATAAAAACCTATCTTCCTAAAATATACAATGGTATTTTGTGAAATTATTTGGTATACTGTCATATAGAGTATTCAGATAATATACTTGAATAACGGAGGATAAAGTATGAGCGATAATAAAGACGTAGACAATAAGAATGATGAATATGAAAAATACTGCTATCTGTGCAGAAGACCGGAGTCCCAGGGCAAACTGATCTATATGCCGAACAACATCAATATCTGTCAGGATTGTATGCAGAAGACGTTTGACAGCTTTTCGGGCGGAGGAATGCAGTTTATTGATCTGTCCAATCTGCCGAATCTGAACAGCAATCAGTTTACGCCGGTGAATGATATTCCAAACAGACAGAAGGTCAAGAAAAAGAAGGAAAAAGAAAAAAAACAGGAAGAACCGGAACTTTCGTTGAGTTCGATTCCGGCACCCCATGAGATGAAGGCAAAACTTGATGAGTATGTGATCGGGCAGGATTACGCTAAGAAAGTAATCTCTGTAGCCGTTTACAATCATTATAAGCGTGTGCTGACCAATACAATGGATGATATTGAGATAGAGAAGTCCAATATGCTGATGGTCGGACCGACCGGATCCGGCAAGACCTATCTGGTCAAGACAATAGCGAGGATTCTAAATGTTCCCCTTGCCATTACTGATGCGACCACACTGACTGAGGCAGGGTATATCGGCGACGATGTAGAGAGCGTTCTGTCAAAATTACTGACTGCTGCGGACAATGATGTGGAAAAAGCGGAACGGGGAATCGTATTTATTGATGAGATTGACAAGATTGCAAAGAAGCGGAATACGAATTCCAGGGATGTAAGCGGAGAAGCGGTACAGCAGGGTCTTTTGAAATTGTTGGAGGGCGCGGAAGTGGAAGTTCCGGTGGGAGCCGGAAGCAAGAATGCCATGGTGCCGCTTGCTACGATCAATACACGAAATATCCTGTTTATCTGTGGGGGAGCTTTCCCGGAACTTGAGGATATCATCAAGGCACGCCTGAACAAACAGGCATCTATCGGATTTTCAGCAGATCTGAGAGATAAATACGATGGTGACGCCAATATTCTCCAAAAAGTCACGATGGACGATCTGCGGGAATTTGGAATGATACCGGAGTTTCTTGGCCGTCTCCCGATTCTGTTCTCACTGCAGAGTCTGGATGAGGATATGCTGGTGCAGATCCTGAAGGAGCCGAAGAATGCCATCCTCAAACAGTATCAGAAACTTCTGAGTCTGGATGGAGTGGATCTTCGATTTGATGAAAGTGCATATCGGGCGATTGCAAAACGTGCGATGGAGAGAAAGACCGGAGCAAGAGCGCTTCGCGCGATCATTGAAGAATTTATGCTGGATATCATGTATCAGATTCCTAGGGATGACGATATCGGAAGAGTCACCATTACCGGAGATTACATTGAGGGTAATGGCTCACCGCTGATTGAAATGCGGGGCGTGCTTGCACTGGAGCAGGAATAAAAACAGGTGCTGTTCATGGGCGACATCAGTAACTTAACAATAAAATGAAATATGGAGGACAGACAATGGAACGAGACAATGTATGGAAGAAATATACGCAGGAGGAAGAGAAGGAATTACAGACGATATGTCAGGGATACCGACATTTTTTGAATCAGGGGAAAACAGAGCGGGAATGTGTAAAATATATCGTAGAGATGGTAAAACAGTCCGGTTATGAGAATCTGGAGGAAGTCAGAAAATCGGGAAGAAAACTGAAGACGGGAGATAAGGTATATGCTGTCAATATGAAAAAAGCGGTTGCATTGTTTCAGATCGGAGACGATCCAATCACGGATGGAATGAATATTCTCGGTGCACATATCGATTCTCCGAGATTGGATGTCAAGCAGAATCCACTATATGAAGATACGGATTTTGCATATCTGGATACACATTATTACGGCGGGATCAAGAAATATCAGTGGGTAACGCTACCACTCGCAATTCATGGTGTGGTTGCCATGAAGAGTGGAGAAGTGATCGATGTTGTGATCGGTGAGGATGATAAAGACCCGATCTTTTGCGTGACCGATCTTTTGATTCACCTGGCGGGTGAGCAGATGGATAAGAAGGCATCCAAAGTAGTAGAAGGAGAAAAGCTGGATCTTCTGGTCGGAAGTCGGCCTCTGGAAGGGGAAGAAAAAGAACCGGTAAAAAATATGGTCCTTTCCATATTGAAAAAGAAATATGGTATGGAAGAAGAAGACTTTCTCTCAGCTGAACTGGAGATTGTTCCGGCCGGCAAGGCAAGAGATGCGGGACTGGATGCATCTATGATCATGGGATATGGTCAGGACGACAGGGTATGTGCCTATACGTCTGTAATTGCAATGTTGGAAATGAACGATTTGAAGAAAACGGCGTGTTGTCTGCTGGTTGACAAGGAGGAGATTGGATCGGTTGGTGCGACCGGTATGCAGTCGAAGTTTTTTGAAAATACGGTAGCAGAGATCATGGATTCCATGGGAGAGTATTCCGAACTGAATCTGAAGCGTTGTCTGGCAGCTTCCAACATGCTTTCCTCTGATGTGTCAGCAGCGTTTGATCCAAACTATGCAAGTGCATTTGAAAAGAAAAATGCAGCCTATTTCGGCCGCGGTGTGGTATTTAATAAGTTTACCGGTTCACGCGGTAAATCCGGATCCAATGACGCGAATGCGGAGTACATTGGTAAACTCAGAAAGATTATGGATGATAACAATGTGGCATTTCAGACGGCAGAACTTGGAAAGGTCGATATTGGCGGCGGTGGAACCATTGCGTACATTCTCTCTTTATATGGAATGAACGTGATTGACAGCGGAGTAGCAATTCTTAATATGCATGCACCTTGGGAGATTTCCAGCAAGGCAGATGTGTATGAGGCGATGAAGGCTTACAAGGCATTTTTAAAAGATGCGTGACATAGGGTAGTTCACATCCAAACCGGATGTTGCCGGACATGTTATATGTTTTCCATTTCGGGCACACTTTCGCTTAACTTTAAATGCATGGCTCTTATAGTCGTCATGCGTTAAGTGCCGGCGTTTGCAGATAGCCCTACATGGTAAAACATATAGTATGTCCGGCAATTGTGTATTGGCAAATCACAAATTGTATCTGTGCCGCATAGAATGAAATGAGAAAGAATATGTGGTTCAAGATGTTCGTATATTGGTTTTGAACTGACCGAATGCGAGGCGGGAAATGACTTGTGAAGATATGATATACAGCGAGGAGTATATGGATTTTATGTTCAATTATCTTCAGATCATCGAGGGCGTAGAGGAATTCTATCATACCGGCTGTGTCAATGAGATTGAGGAGGATATTGCGATTATTCACACTCCTTATATGGAAGATGGTTTAACCAACTTAGAACTGGTACCTTACTCTTATATTCCAAAACTGTTTGGATTGATGGATTCGTCCAATATGGAGGCCATTGGGGTCAAACAGGTTCAGAATCCCAACAATGTGGGTCTGACCGGACAAAATGTGATCGTAGGGGTGATCGATACCGGGATTGATTATACCAATCCTTTGTTCCGGGATCGGAACGGAGAGAGTCGGATTGGGGTTTTGTGGGACCAGACGATACGGGATATGGAAAATGGTATGGGAGTTCCGTCTCCGTACTTTGGCACTACATTTTCAAGGGAACAGATCAATGCTGCCTTGGCAGAAGAGAATCCTTATGACAGTGTGCCGTCCCGGGATGAAGATGGACATGGAACCTTTATGGCGGGAATTGCAGCCGGAGGCAAAAGTACCGCCTTTGATTTTACAGGAATCGCTACGGATGCGGAACTTGCGGTGGTTCGGTTGAAAGAATCCAAGACGTATCTCAAGCGATTTTTTGGCGTTCCGGAGGATGTACCTGCTTATCAGGAGACGGATATTATCTATGCGATCGACTACCTGTTACAATATGCAGATAGTCCATTTTGATTGGATTGGGTAGTGGCAATGGAGGGCATGCCGGACTGACTTTTCTGGAACGGTATATTGAAACAATGCGAGAGCAGGCAGGGCGTGTTGTCAGCGTTCCTGCCGGCAATGAGGGGAATGAGCGTCTACACTATTTTGGTGAGATGGAAGAATCTGTCGATATGAAACAGGTAGAAATCAATGTTGCCGAGGGACAGGAAACGCTTGCAATTGAATTCTGGGGTGCTACACCAACTACGTTTGCAATTGGATTGGTCTCACCACAGGGAGACCGAATTGACCGGATTCCACCGAGATTCGGAGAGGAAGAACTGGTTTGGCTTCCGGTGGCAAGATCTACGGTCTATGTGGCGTATCAGCTTACGGAGACCTTTTCCGGAGATGAATTTGTATTTATCCGGCTGATCAATCCGACACCGGGTATCTGGCGAATTCAGGTCTATGCGGATGAGTTCAATCTGTGGATGCCCCTTCGGCAATTTTTGAAACCGGATACCTATTTTCTGGATGCAGAACCGGATAACACGATAACGTCACCGGGAAATGCGGAGATTGCCATGACAATGACAGCCTATAATCATCTGAACGGAAGTTTTTATGCGTCAGCGGGCAGAGGGGAAATTCTTGGATTGCAGACGAAACCGGATCTTGCTGCTCCGGGAGTCAATATAAGCGGACCGGGACTTCGCGGTAATTTCGTGACAAGGACCGGAACATCTGTGGCGGCGGCACACAGTGCGGGCGTGATGGCACTCTTTTTGCAGTGGAATATCGAAAACTATAATCTGGGCTTGTTTTATCCGAAACAGATACAGAGTCTGTTTGCCAAGAGCGCAGTCCGTGATTCGGATCTTGAATATCCGAATCGGATCTGGGGATATGGCATTATGAATATTGAACGGGCACTGGATGATTTTCGCGTGACCGGATTTCCTCCAAGATATCCTTTTTGAAAATGAAAAATAGCCGGCTCTCAAAAATGAGAGACCGGCTATCTTTGACTAAATAATTGTGAATCAACGTCATTGAGTTAAAGAATTGCCAATACACAGTTGCGGGACGTGATATATGTTTTACCATGCAGGGATATTTGCAAACGTCGGTTCTTAATGAGCCGTCCTAAGATGGCGAATTTAGCACCGCTACGTTTGCAACGAAGCGAAAGCGTGCCCGAAATGGAATACATATATCATGTCCCGCAACGTCCGGTTAATCGACATTGATCTATAAGATTCTATTTGGTCAGAATGGTAAGAATCTCATTGCTTCGTGCGATGAATTTGGTCATTGCTTCCGGCTCTAACGGAGTGTGGGCAAGCAGTGCAAGGTCGTAGAGCTGCTCACATACCGTGTTGGTATTCTCACCTTCCGGATTTGCCAGTACATATTGTACCAGATCGTTGTTTGCATTGAGCACAAGGGTCAGACCTGTGTCACCGAACATAGAAGGATCCATTCCGCCTAAGTTGTACATCTTCATCATATCCTGCATTCTTCTGGATTCCTCCGGCAGAGTGATCATGGAAGAAATGGCAGCGTTTTTCAGTTTTTCAACCTTCACATTGAGGTCTTCTTTGTTCAGGGCTTTCTTGAAGATTTCCGTCAGCTTCTCGGTCGTTTCTTTCAATTCATCCTCAGAAACTTCTTCCTTGAAGGTATTGGTGATGTCGGAGTCGATTCGGATGAACTTAACGCCCTCGTTTTTCTGTTCCTGATGAGTGATATACGGTGTATCGATGTTGTGGTTCAGTACCACAGCGTTAATGCCTTCCTCTTTGAACATATTGATGTACTGGGACTGTACTTTCTCATCATCTGTATAGAATACGGTATTTTCATATTTTTCTATACTCGCTTAAGTTCAGATATTTTCCGTTAATATCCTTATAAAGAATAGCGTCCTTCATCTTTTCATCGAACTTGTCATCCTTTAAGCAACCGAATTTGATAAACGGACTTAAATCATCCCAATAGCTCTCATAGGTTTCACGCTCGGTCTTGAACATTCCGGTCAGCTTGTCAGCTACTTTCTTTGTGATATAATCGGAGATCTTGTTGACAAAACCGTCATTTTGCAGGGCGCTTCGGGATACATTTAACGGCAGATCCGGACAATCGATGACACCTTTCAGCAACAGAAGGAACTCCGGAATGACCTCTTTGATGTTGTCTGCGATAAATACCTGATTGTTGTATAATTTGATCTTGCCCTCTAAGGTATCGTATTCGGAGTTGAATTTCGGGAAGTACAGGATACCTTTTAAGTTGAACGGATAGTCCATATTCAAATGGATCCAGAAAAGCGGCTCCTTGAAGTCGAGGAAGACCTTGCGGTAGAATTCTCTGTACTCCTCATCGGTACAATCATTCGGATGCTTGGTCCAGAGTGGGGTGGTATCGTTGATCGGTTTTTCTTCCGGTTCTTCATCTGCTTTCTCTTTTGCGGCATCGGCATTGGTGAAGTAGATCTCTTCCGGCATGAAGGAACAGTATTTCTCCAATACTTCCTTGACACGGTATTCGTTGGCAAATTCATAGCTGTCCTCATTCAGATAAAGAGTGATTTCGGTACCGTGTGTGGTACGGTCACCTTTGGACATGGTGTATTCGGTTCCACCGTCACATTCCCAAAAGACCGGTTCTGCACCTTCCTGGTAGGATAAGGTGTTGATGGTTACTTTATCTGCTGCCATGAAGGTAGAATAAAATCCCAATCCGAAATGACCGATGATCTGGTCATCACTAGCCTTGTCCTTGTATTTTGCCAAAAAGTCAGAGGCTCCGGAGAAGGCGATCTGGTTGATGTACTCATTGACTTCATCGGCGGTCATACCGATACCGTTATCGATAAAGGTAAGGGTCTTGTCCTTTGGACTTGCAATGACATCAATCCGGTACTTCAGATCTTCCGGAGCTTCAAATTCTCCGATCAGAGATAATTTGCGCAGTTTGGTAACGGCGTCGCATGCGTTTGATATCACCTCACGGATAAAGATGTCGCGGTCAGAATATAACCACTTCTTGATAATTGGGAAAATGTTATCACTGTCGATGGATAAATTTCCGGTTGTTTGCTTTGATTTTGCCATAATAAAGAATCTCCTTTTACATTAAATTTGATATATAGCTGATTGCGAAACTCCAATTTACATCTTTTTAATTGTGCATATTATAT
Source organism: uncultured Lachnospiraceae bacterium (assembly GCA_905235545.1). GTDB lineage: Bacteria > Bacillota > Clostridia > Lachnospirales > Lachnospiraceae > CAG-590. Next base: position 9,173 of record CAJOMI010000207.1, read on the forward strand.
AGTTCCATCGCAGACACATTTGCACTCCGTCTCCGGCGTAGTGGTACTAAATTCGTGTTACACACTCATTAAGTACCAACGCCTGCGCCAAGGTCTGCTTATGGAATCTATATAATATAGATTCAAGTATAACAAGGAGTTTCGCAATTATCTATAATTTTGATATATCATATTTATATATATGGGATATATTAGTATATCAATAAGAAAAAGTCAAGAAAAATTTAGCACTCGATAAAAGCGAGTGCTAACAATGGCGGAATTATACGGAAAATAAATAAGAAAGAATTGCTTTTTTGGCAGAGCTTTTATATAATACTCTCAAAAATGGAATGGGGTATGATATCGGAAGAGTCTGTTTTTATGGAAGAGATTCCTGACCGGTATTTGGAAAATTATGAATATTTTAAATCTGGAAAATATCACAAAGACATATATGGAGAGAAATGTTTTGGAGGATGTCTGTATCGGTATCGCGGATACGGATAAGATCGGTGTGGTGGGAGCAAACGGAACGGGCAAATCCACAATGCTGGCCATTGCGGCGGGAGCGGTTCAACCGGATTCCGGAAAGGTGGTAAGAGGCAACGATATCCGCATATCCTATCTTCCGCAGAATCCGAAATTTGATGATCAAAAAACACTGCTTGAAAACATTACGGATGCTATCTATGCAGGGGGAGACCACTGGGATAAGATGGGGGAGATCAAGGCAACTCTTGCAAAATTCGGAATTGATGATCCGGAATGCAATCCTTCCATATTATCAGGAGGACAGAAAAAGCGCGCTGCGCTTGTGGCAGCGATTATGACACCGGCAGATCTGCTCATTCTGGACGAGCCGACGAATCATCTGGATTCGGAAATGATCGAATGGTTAGAGGATTTTCTTCGAAGATATAACGGAGCGATCCTGATGGTCACACATGACAGATATTTTCTGGATGAGGTTACGAATCAGATCATTGAGATTGACAAGGGCAAGGCTTATCGGTACGAGGCGAATTATTCCGGCTATCTGGAGCGGAAGGAACAGAGACTTGATTTTGAAAAGGCAGCGGAGCGGAAGGCTGCGACCTTATACAAAAAGGATCTGGCGTGGATCCGGCGCGGAGCGCGGGCGAGATCGACCAAGCAGAAAGCCCATATCAAACGGTTTGAGGAACTTCGCGACCGGACGAGACCGGAGGAGGAACGGAATGTAGAACTCAGTTCCCTTCCGTCACGAATGGGTAACAAGACCATCATTCTGGATGATGTCTCGAAGCAATATGAAGACCGGATCCTGTTTCGAAATTTTTCTTATACGTTTCAGAAACTGGACCGGATCGGGATCATCGGTCCGAATGGCTGTGGGAAATCGACTCTCCTAAAATGCATTGTGGGAGAGGAAAAGCCGGATGACGGAGAAATCGAGATCGGGCAGACGATTGAAATCGGGTATTTCAGTCAGGAATATGATGCGAAGACATTGAAAATGGATGATTCGATGCGGGTCATCGATTTTGTAAAAGAGACTGCGGAATTTGTCCGGACCACAGAGGGGATGGTTTC
>CAJOMI010000208.1 GCA_905235545.1 uncultured Lachnospiraceae bacterium
CAAAGAGTATCCGGTTTTCACCAAACAGCATCCGGTCAATCTGCTTTTGCTCCATGCCTGCCGAGCGAAGCATCGCAATCTCCTTCTTTCTGTTCTCCGCTCTTCCCCTTACGGAATTAAACAAATTGAGCAGACAGATAAAGGACGCAAAGAGCACGAAACAGACTGCCACAATATCGATGATCCGGTTAATCGCCTGCGCCAGTGTTACGGGATCAAAGTCCATGTCATCGTCCCTCGCCATCTCCAGATAATAATCCGGCTCGTCCTGATTCGTATTTGCCATCGCTATCTTCTTAGCCAGAGCACCATCCTTATTTTTCATTGTAACCAAAAGTTTCCTGGTAAAGGTTTGATAATTTCCATCCCCTGTGTAATCTTCCGTTTCTGCCAGAATCTGATTCATTTTCTCTATGGTGCTCGTTCCGACAATAATCCACATACTTCCATCGCCAAACTTGAAATACTCTTCGATATCCTCCGCTGTAACATACCCTGCCAACGTACATTTTAACGCATCCATTTTACCTTGTCGGCCATTATACAATTTCACATCAAAGGTATCTCCGACCAAAAGGTTTGTGGGATTCTCCACCTCAAAGAAACGATAATTTTTTGCTTTTCCTTCCCCAAACCCCGTGTATGCGGTCGACAATTCAATATCCCGGTAAAAAAGGACACTGTTCTGCTTTTCATCACAAAGAATCTCCATATCTGCCCCGCATTTTTTTGCAATCGTCTCATACGTCTCATCATCTACCGCATATACACATACGCTTCTTTCCAATATTCGTTCCATATATTTCCTGAAGGAGTCTATGGTAAAAGGCTCCTCAAAATACTCATTTGCAATAAGACACAGATCCTCCCAATACTCATCACTTAACACAGACGGCTCGATACCCGCATTATATAGCCCTGACTGCCATTCCCTCACTTCTTCTACATCGGGATGATTCATGATCTCCTGTTTTATGGCATTATAAGTTCCACCATATCCCTGTTCTTCGCGAAGATATGCATCATATCCGTCATACGTTGTTTCCAGCGTACTGTCGTCATTCACCAGCCGAAACGTTACCATTCCGGTTACCATTTCAGCCCCGAATACAGTGACCGTCAAAATGATCATAAACGCAGCAATGGATCTTACAATACTTCTCGTCTTTTGTCTTTGCGTGCGAAGATTCATCCATGCCAGAGCCTTTATAGTATTGCGTTTTTCCATCAAAGATGCTTTCTTCTTCCGTTCTTTTTTCCGAACCTCGTTATTTCCCCGAATGCTCTCAATCAGATTGCATTTTCCAATCTTTCTTGCGGGAAGATAAGACGACAACACCACCGTCACAGTCGCTGTCAAAACGATCACCAATAGTGCGGTTGCCTTCACACATAACGTGATATCCGGCATGCTCCATGCTAAACTTCCCGCAACAGGCACACCATCTGTTCCGTTCATCATTTTCAAAATCTGCGGATTGAGAATTTGCATTCCCAGTCTTACCATTCCAAGTCCCAAGAGAATCCCCAACGGAAGTGCCACGATCAACAGCAGAAAAGACTCATAATAGACGCTGCTTTTTCTCTGCCTGCTCGTCGCCCCCACACTGGTCAACATACCGAGATATTTTTTTCTCTCCTCAAAGGAAATGTTAAACATATTGTAGATCAGTATGATCGATATGAGGATAATTAACACGGTAAAAAACAGCATCACAAAATGAACGATTCTGTTTATGTTGTCTTCGGATGATTCCTCCGAAAAGACCAGCACCATATCATTATACTCGATTTCATTATAAGCATCTTCTTTTCCCGAACACAAATCGTCTGCATATCCGTAGCTTGTCGGAAGTTTTTGCAAATCAAATTTACAGACCACATTGCCGATCTGTTCTGCCGGTATCTGATTGTCCACTGATGTGAGTGCCGCATAGAAACTTCCCGACTCAGACTCATAATCCGGTGTGTTCATGATTCCCACAACCTTATAGGTACCATGACCGCCGGTTTCTTCATGCACTTCCCGAAAATCATCGTTTTCTTCCATAAAAGGGAAGTCCTGTTTGACCTTAACCTTCTCTCCATAATGGATTCTTATATCACTCAAAGGGAAAAATGTTTCGCTGACATCCGGATTGATCCCCTCCATATAACGCTCAAAATACTGTGCCGTAACGGTATCATTTATATGTATATCTGCTCCGTCATCGATCACACTCTGACTGATCATGATTTCGGAATCGTTTTCCGGATACCGTCCCTCCTTTAGTGATATATTCATCCAGTCAAAGCAATCCCTTGAATAGCCCTTAACTTCCCAATACGGTTTCTCCGCATTATGGGACACCTCGCAATCCGTAAATCCCAGATCATAGCTAACAGCGGTTTCCGCCATATAGTCAAGTTTCCGGATCTTCTCATACCGCTCCCGATCCACATTATATACCACCACATGCCAGCTTCCGCGCTTTGCAACGGCAATATCGGTGAGATACGAAAAAACGGTATCCTTTCCTACAAATACACAGGTCAATAACACTACCATGAGTATAATACCGAGAAATGTGGCGAACGTTCTCTTTTTATTCCGGCGCATATAACTGCGGGTGACTTGAAAAATAATCTTCTTATTCTTCACTACCATCACCTCCGGTAGTAGAATCACCCATAAAGCGGATTCTCTCGTCCTGTATGATTCTTCCGTCCTCGATCCGGATCATCCGGTCTGCCTGCAAAGCAATACTTTCATCATGTGTGATGAGCAGTAAAGTCTGCTTCTGGTTTCGATTGGATTCCTTTAACAAACGGATGATTTCCTCTCCATTTTTCCGGTCCAGATTACCGGTCGGTTCATC
>CAJOMI010000209.1 GCA_905235545.1 uncultured Lachnospiraceae bacterium
ACGGTAACGATAGACATTTATCTGTAAAAGAAGTATAATACAAGGGATGTTTCAATAGGATAGAGATAGAATATAGGGAACTTTGATTGTGTGTGACGATGAAACCACTGTCTGATTATGAAGGGAGCGATAGGAAAAGGATCATGATCGTCTTTATTGAAATGGGTGCTGTTCTTTTGGCACTGATCCAATTGACATGGGCAGCGCTTGGCGCAAAGCTATGCGACAAGCCCGATAATTGGAGACGGTGGTTTTTAAAATATGTACCGGAGAATATATCCGAATGGGCGATACTGGGTATCTACTCTCTTTTGTCGATTAAGGGATTGCCAAAGAAAGTGCGGGAAAAACATCTGACGGAGAATGTGGCAGCGTGGAGCAGGTATCGGGAAGAGAATGGGAACGGTTCTTATATTGAGAGACAGGATCGGATGACATCATTTCCGTATGGCAGACACACCGGTGATTATAATGCCTGTGAGGTGATAGCCGTCTATAATGCATTGCGGCATTTGACAGGTGGGGATGAAACGGATTCGTTTCCGGCTCTTCTGGAAGAGTTTGAACGCAGGGGCATCACAAGAGGAGGCGACTTTGGAACTTCGCCGATGAGACTCCGGCGATATTTTCAAAAAAAGGGGTATGCGGTGGATTTGATGGTCGGAAAGAAGATACGGACAGTGAGGCAGACAGGAACAGAAAAAAAGAGCCCGCCGTTGACCTTCATCCTGACGACCTATAATGACCGGACCAATCTGGAAGCCATGATCCATACGGTTTGCATCACGGAAACAAGCGGGAGATATACCATACACAATGACTATGAAGGAACCCGGTCGTACCCTTCCCTGGAGGCAGCGGTACAGGGTTACCATGGCGGAAAGGGAAAACCGATCTGTCTGATGGGGATTCGAAGATGGAGAACATGAGGTGCTTACGTATTAATCAGCACAGTATCAGATGTTGAGAGAGTAAAGGGTGAAAAACGGCACAAGTTTCTAAACTAGCAAGGAGAGTAGTATCAGGTGCTGAGAGAGTAAAGGGTGAAAAACGTGGAACAATTAAGTTTATTTGACAACAGAGAGAGTTCTGCACCGCTTGCCAGCCGGCTGCGGCCGGACACGTTAGACGACTATGTGGGGCAGAAACATTTGGTGGGAGAGGGAAAGATCCTTCGCCAGTTGATCGAGAAAGATCAGATTTCCTCGATGATCTTCTGGGGACCGCCCGGAGTGGGAAAGACAACACTTGCAAGAATCATCGCAAAACAGACACAGGCAGAATTTGTGGAATTCAGTGCGGTGACCAGTGGAATCAAGGAAGTCAAAGAGGTCATGAATCAGGCGGAAACCAACCGGAAGATGGGAATCCGGACGCTGCTGTTTGCAGACGAGATTCACCGGTTTAATAAGGCGCAGCAGGACGCTTTTCTGCCGTATGTGGAGAAGGGAAGTATTGTTCTGGTGGGAGCGACCACGGAGAATCCGTCCTTCGAGATCAATTCCGCTTTGCTTTCCAGGTGTAAGGTATTCATTTTGAAAGCTCTGGATGAAGAGGATATCATGGAATTGCTTCATCAGGCGCTTCGAAGTCCGAAGGGACTAGGTAACATGACGATTTCCATAGAGGAATCCCATCTGGAAGCCATTGCAAGATTTGCCAATGGGGATGCGAGGACGGCATTGAACACGCTGGAAATGGCGGTGTTTAACGGAAGAATGAATGAGGATGCGGTGCTCTGTGTGGATGAGGAGATTCTGTCGGAATGTCTTAACAGACGCTCTTTGCTCTATGACAAGAACGGTGAGGAACATTATAATCTGATCTCTGCGCTTCATAAATCGATGCGCAACAGCGATCCGGATGCAGCGGTTTACTGGATGTACCGGATGTTGGACGGAGGCGAGGATCCGTTATACATTGCAAGACGGATCGTGCGGTTCGCCAGTGAGGATGTCGGAATGGCGGATTCCAATGCACTGCAGGTTGCCGTTGCCGCCTATCAGGCATGTCATTTCCTTGGTGTGCCGGAATGCGATGTCCATCTTGCACATGCTGTGGTATATCTTGCTATGGCACCCAAATCCAATGCCGTTTACCGCGCCTGTGGGGCGGTCAGAGATGATGTCAGGAATTTTCCGGCGGAACCGGTTCCACTGCAGATCCGCAATGCACCGACGAGCCTGATGAAAGAACTTGATTACGGCAAGGGGTATCAGTATGCACATGATACGGAAGAGAAGGTGACCAAGATGAAATGTCTGCCGGATTCTCTGGCAGATCGGAGATATTACCTGCCGACCGATCAGGGAGCGGAGAAACAGGTAAAGGAACGGCTGGAAGCCTTACTGGAGTGGAAGAAAGAGTAGGAGACCAGGTACAAATAACATGGACCAAATGAAAACCGCCAACCCTTGATCCTACAAGAATTGACGGTCTCATGCGCTATATAACGAAAGCAGATGACGGGAGTCGAACCCGCCTAGCCAGCTTGGGAAGCTGGAATTCTACCGATGAACTACATCTGCATACACCTATTATACGATTATCGGAGTAATTTTGCAAGCGATACTTAAAAAGATTATCAGGTGTCTGCTTATGGAATCAATAAATTCAGGTATAACAAGGAGTTTCACAATAACCGGAAAGAGATTATAAGAAAAGGAGAATCAATAGTATGAATTGTTTACACGTACCAAATATCTTAATGCCGAAAAAGGGAACGGATCTTTACAAATGGTCCGTGATCGCATGCGATCAATACACTTCCCAGCCGGAATACTGGGCAAAGACAGAGGAGATCGTAAAGGATGCACCTTCTACCCTGCGACTGACTTTGCCGGAGGTATATCTGGGA